>JAZUBM010000001.1:0-3761 GCA_045638485.1 Lentihominibacter sp.
TCACTGGCAACTGGTTCATCATGGTCAACAGCTGGTTCAATGGGTGTTGCTCTGGTAGGCGTTGGTGTTGCTCTTGGTTTCCCTGCAGCTATGACTGCTGGTGCTTGTGTATCAGGCGCATACTTCGGAGACAAGATGTCACCTCTGTCAGATACAACTAACCTGGCTCCTGCTGTAGCTGGTTCAAACCTGTTCGAACACATCGGTCACATGGTTAAGACTACTGGTCCTGCTCTGGTAATCGCTCTGATCGTTTACCTGGTAATGGGATTCGCTGGCGATCACGCTGGTAGCGCTGATACTCAGACTATCGATGCGATCCTGACATTCATCACAGATAACTACAATGTAAGCATTATCTGTCTGATCCCACCGGTATTCGTAATCGTAGCTGTAGCTCTGAAGTTACCTGCACTGCCAGCTCTGATTGGCGGCGTTGTACTGGGCTTCCCATTCATGCCTATGCAGGGTAACACTCTTCAGGAAATCCCTAACTACCTGAACTACGGTGTAGCTGTAGAAGTAGCAGAAGATGCTGATCCTGTTATCCAGGAAGTAGCTGGACTGCTGTCATCAGATGGTGGACAGGGAATGATGTGGACAATCTCCCTCATCATGTGCGCAATGGTATTTGGTGGTATCGTAGACTGCACAGGAATCATGGGTTCCATCGCAGGCGGCCTGCTGAAGCTGGCTAGAGGCACAAGAGGCGGACTGGTAACAGTTACAATCTTCTCATGTATCATCGTAAACATTCTTTGCTGCGACCAGTACCTGGCAATCATCCTGCCTGGTAGAATGTACAAAGAAGCATTCGAAGACAGAAGACTCAAGGCAAAGAACCTGTCAAGATGTCTGGAAGACTCCGCTACACTTACTTCAAACTTCGTTCCTTGGAACACTTGCGGAGCTACAATGGCAAGCTTCCTCCAGTGCCCACAGTGGGGTGCAGGCGGATACGCTCCATATGCTATCCTTAACTGGCTGAACCCAATCATCTCAATCTTCTACGGATTCACTGGAATCACTATGCAAGAAATGACTGATGAAGAATATGCTGCAATCCTGGAAGCTAGAGAAGCTGATAAGGCTGCTGCTGAAAAGGCTATGGAAGCATAAATAATTTAGAATACGATCCTCCTCACTAGGGGACGTAATAATAAATCTAAATAAACACCGCGAAACAGAATGCTCACCACAGCATTCTGTTTTGCTGTTTAGTGTATGAAAATGCATAGAATTCATTCTTCAATTGACTGAAAAAGTTGTAGAATGTAGAATCTAAATATCGATAATGAATAGGTAAAGGTAATGGGAAAAGAAATACCACTATGGCAAGTATTACTCATACTGGTAATGCTTATAGCATCGTTAATAATGGAAATCGTATGGATAGGTACCGGTGAAGCGCACTTTGCATTGCTGTTTACCGCTGTTTTTGCTGCTTTGATTTCCATGGTTAACGGATGGAAGTGGTCTTACATTGAAAAGAGTATAAGTAAATCTGTGAGCAAAGCATTGCAGGCGATTATCATATTGATGCTTGTATCCATAATGAGAAGTGTGTGGATAGCAGGAGGGGTAATACCTACATTGGTATACTACGGAATCGATTATATATATCCGGGAGCCTTTCTTTGCATGTCATTTGCCCTTTGCAGTTTTTTGTCATTCTTTACAGGCTATTCATGGGCCTTGGCAGGATCGGCAGGAGTAGTGCTTGTAGACCTTGGAGTTGCATCAGGCATACCGGCGGCAATGATTGCGGGGGCTGTAGTTTCCGGTGTATATTTCGGAGAAAAATTATCGCCTGTATCTGATTCGGTGAATATGCAGGCTATAGCTGCAGATGTGGAGCTTTATCATCATGTAAAGTACGCATTTCGTACAGGAATACCGGCATTTTTAATAGCATTCGTTATGTATTTTGTAATAGGTCGTTCCAATGTTTGCGAAGATACAGTTTCTCTTATATCGGACAATGTACAGAGGGGAATAGATATTGAGTTTGTTATAAATCCTGTGTTCATTTTTGTTCCTATCGTAGTGATGTTTACAGCTATGCATTTTAAATCTGTAATACCGGCATTCGCTACAGGAATAGGAATAGGCATAGTATGTATGTTTGCTCAGGGAGAAGCTATAGATAAACTGATGGAAACTCTGATGTACGGTACTGATTATGGAGATCCGTTTTTAAGTATCATTGGAGAAGAAACACCACTTCAGACGAATATGTTTAAATCATTTGGCTTATATGAAATGGTTTGGAACTTATGGCTGGTTATATGTGCAATGGCATTATGCGGAATCATGAGTGCATCTGGGATGCTTCGTAATATTGCTGATTCGATTTTGACATTGGCGAATACAGAAAGTAAACTGGTGACTTCGACAATATGTACATGCATAGCTACTAACTTTTTCGTAGCGGATCAGTACCAGTCGATACTTGTGCCGGGTATAATGTACAGAGAAGCATACGAAGAAAGCGGTGTCGACAGGAGGAAAATGTCACGTTGCCTTGGCGATGCGGCCACTGTGACATCTAATTTGATTCCATGGAATAGCTGCGGCATAGTTATGGCTGCCACATTAGGTGTTAGTGTGTGGGGAGCTGATGGATATGCAGGTTATGCATTTTTCTGCTGGCTATGCCCGATAGTTAATATAATATATACGAAATTAGATTTAGATAGGATTTTCTCGGATTAATCAATGCAAGAGAAAGGTAAGAATCATGATAGATCCACAAGTTGTATTGTCATATAATTTTGCAGGCACTTTCGCAGAAATAATTTTTGTGTTGGTTCTGTTTACAATAGTCAATATAGCATTTCATATAGTTGTTGCGATCAAACTTCAAAAGACCATTTCAAAACAACAGAATATGCTGGAAACAAAAGAAGAATTCATAGGACTTATGGCTGCTAAACAGCACGAATTCAATAAACATATTCAGGCGATAAACAGCTTCGCGGAAAGTGCAGATTGCGATGAAGAAATGAGCGTACGTTCAGTCGGTGCGATTTTAGAGTATACAGATGAGCTTATCGAAAGAAACAACAGCAGCAATGAGAGAGTTCTTTATGTGGGAGACGGGCTGCTTTCCGCATACTTGACAAAGAAGGCATCTGAAGCAGATGAAAAAGGTATTGAGCTTAGCATTTTGATGATGGACATTGCAGATAAGTTCCCATGCAGCAGTACAGAGACTATAGAGATTATAGGGAATATGCTGGATAATAGCTTTGAAGCAGTGGAAAAGGTGGAACCGGAAGATAGGAAGGTTTTTCTTGAAGCACATGATGATGGCAGGAAGATAATAATACAGACAATGAATCCTGTTGTGAAATCGTCAGAGTCAGACGATTCAGTTTCCAAAACAACAGAACTTAAAAACAATCAGGCAATAAAACGAGGCTTTACAACAAAAAAAGGCAAGCTTCACGGACATGGCCTTGCCAATATCAAAACCATAGCAGAAAAACATAAGGGTAGTGTTCAAATTTATTCCAACGGTGAAGTGGTTACTGTTGTAGTGGCATTGCCGATGTAGAAATTAAAAGGGAAAATTGTAAGACATCTTGAAATAAGGTGTCTTTTTTGCTGTTTATTAACATATTTCAAAGACAAAACCCTTGCAATCACTGGGTTTATATGGTATTATACTCAAAGACAACAGCATTAATTTGAAGCAAGAGTGGGCAAAACCCACTCTTTCGTTTTGTGAGTAGAGAATTTTCAAGAAAAGGATAACA
>JAZUBM010000002.1:0-8090 GCA_045638485.1 Lentihominibacter sp.
CGAAGATTTACCATTGAAACAGGTGGAAAAATATAATAGAATAGCAATAGCGGCGGGTGCATCGACGCCCGAATGCACAATTAAGGAGGTTATTGCCATAATGAGTGAAGTAATGCTCGAAAACAACGAATTAAACATGCATGATCTTATGGACCAAATCGAAAAGTCCCTGAGATTGCCAAGAGGCGGAGAAATCGTAACAGGAAAAGTACACCAGGTTACAGACAAAGAAGTTATTGTTAATTTAGGATGCAAGAAGGACGGTATCCTTCCAATGGCAGAAGTTACATTGGAAGAAGGACAGACTTTAGCAGATGCTTTCAAAGTAGACGATGAAGTTCAGGCTAAGGTAATCAAGACTGACGATGGTGACGGCGGCATTTTACTTTCAAAGAAAAAGTTAGAAATCAGTGCTAATTGGGATGAAATCGTAAAGGCACTTGAAGATAAAACAGTTCTGGAAGTTAAGGTTACTAGACAGGTTAACGGCGGCGTTATTGCAGAATACAAAGAAGTTTCCGGATTTATTCCTCTCTCACAGCTTTCAGATCACTATGTTGAAAACGCTGAAGAGTTCGTAGGAAAGACTATGGAAGTTAGAGTTTCCAGAGTTGACCAGAGAAGAAACAGAGCTGTATTCTCACACAAGCTGTTCCTGAACGAAGAAAAGGATAAGCTGGTTGCAGAAATTTGGGAACACCTGAACGTAGATGACGTAGTAGAAGGTACAGTAATGAGATTCACTGATTACGGTGCATTCGTAGATATCGGCGGAATCGACGGTCTGCTCCACATCTCAGAAATCTCATGGGGTAAGCTGAGACATCCACAGGAAGTTCTGGAAATCGGACAGAAGATCAACGTTAAGGTTCTTTCAATGAACGCTGAAAAGGGCAAGATTTCACTGGGTCTCAAGCAGAACCAGCCTGAACCTTGGAGCGTAATTGATACAACTTATGAAGTAGGACAGGTTATCGAAGGTAAAGTTGTTCAGATTAAGGAATACGGTGCTTTCGTTGAGCTGGAACCTGGTCTTGACGGACTGGTACATATTTCTGAAGTTGCTCACAAGAGAGTTGGAAATATCAGCGAAGAACTGGAAGTTGGCCAGACTGTAAGTGCTAAGATTCTCGAAATCGATAAGGATAGAAAGAGAATCAGCCTGAGCATCAGAGAAACTATCGAAGCTCCTGCAGCAGAAGAAGCTCCTGCAGAAGAAGCTGTTGAAGTTGAAGCTCCTGCTGAAGAAGCATAGTAAATCAACAAACTCAAGAGACAGCGTAAGCTGTCTCTTTTTTATGAGCTGTAGGTATTTATAAATCAGCTATAGGAGAAAATTCATGAAGAAAATACTTGTTAGTCAGTGTCTTTATGGCGGTGAGCCTGTGCGTTACGACGGTAAATCCAAGGCAGAAACAGATCCGAGATTTTTAAAATGGAAAGAAGAAGGTAGACTTATACCTGTGTGCCCTGAAGTGTTTGGAGGGCTTCCTACACCGAGAGCTGATGCTCAAAGAGTGGGAGATAAGGTTATAGCCAGAACAGGAAAAGACGTAACTGCTGAATACATGAAAGGCGCTTTTGAAGCCGTAAGGCTTGCCGAAGAGTATTCTGTGCTTTGCGCAATAATGAAAGAAAAGAGTCCTTCTTGCGGAAGCAACAAGATCTATGACGGAACTTTCGAGGGGAATCTTGTCGATGGACAGGGAACTGCTGTTGAGCAACTTAAAAATGCGGGAGTGCGAGTTTTTTCTGAAGAGCAGCTTGATTTAGTGGAAGCACTCATTGAAGAATAGAAGGATTAATGGGAAAAGATTATGAACAATAAGAGTAATATAGTATTGATAGGAATGCCATCCTGTGGCAAAAGTGTTACAGGAGTAGTGTTGGCAAAAATCCTTAACAAAAAGTTCATCGATGTTGATTTGATGATTCAGGAAAGAGCCGGCAAAGGCCTTCAGACGATAATCAACGAAGACGGTATTGATGCTTTCAAAAAGCTGGAAGAGGAAGTTCTGCTTACTGTAGATTTCACAAATGCTGTAATTGCAACAGGCGGAAGTGCTATTTATTATGATGCTGCCATGGAGCATTTGAAAATCAACGGCACAGTAGTGTACATAGATGTTCCTCTCGATGACATTAAGAAGAGACTGAAGAACATTAAGACCAGAGGTGTTGCCATGGGTAAAGGGCAGACTCTTGATGATCTGTACAACATAAGAAAACCGCTGTATGAGAAATATGCGGATGTTACAGTGAAATCATATAACAAGAATTCTATGGAAGATACAGTAGAGGCGATTTTAGCTGCGGTGGTGAAATAGATGTTTGAAGGAAAAAAAGCTATTATTTTTGACATGGATGGTACGTTGATCGACTCTGTTGGGATTTGGAATGCCGTGGATATGGAAATACTCAGCAGATATGGCAATGAAAGAGCACGTAATCTTTCTGAAAAGCAAGTTCAGCAACAGAGAGATGAGCTTTTGCGTAAGCATAAGGGAAATCCTCAACCATATAATGCATACTATGAAGACTTAAAAGCAAAATATGACTTTAGTGTTTCTGCTGAAGAAGCTATAAAGGTCAGATATAATTTGGCTCAGGAAATGCTGGCAGAAATGATAGACTATAAACCCGGTGCACCTGAATTCCTTAAGGAAATGAAAAGCCGTGGACTTACTCTTGCTATTGCATCAACAACAAAGCGTGACAATATGGCAGTCTATAGAACAAAAAATCAGAAAATCATGGAAAAGGCACCTATAGACGAGACATTCTCCCTTGTTTATACAAGAGAAGATGCAGTTCAGATGAAGCCTGACCCTGAAATATATATTAAAGCAATGAATACTTTAGGTGTAACACCTGAAGAATGCATTATATTCGAAGATTCTTTGATCGGAACAGAAGCGGCCAAAGCTTCAGGTGCCGAAGTTGTTGTGGTGTATGATAAATACTCCGACGACGAGAGAGTAGCGATTAATGAGTTGGCAGATTATGTGATTGATGGATATGATCAGTTGATTTAATTGATTAGTGTAATTAAAAAAGACCCGTATGGGTCTTTTTACTTTACTTCGACGCTTCAACCAGCTCTCTCGCAGATGCTAATGTGGTTTCTGTTATATTGGATCCGCCCAGGAGTCGAGCAATTTCATCAACCTTCTGGTCTTGGGAGAGTTCGGTTACTGTTGTATAAGTCATTTTATCGTCGGAATGTTTTTCAATCTTGTAGTTGTGCTGGCCGTAGGCCGCAATCTGTGGTAGGTGAGTTATGCAGATTATCTGATGGTTTTCAGCGATTTCTGCCAGCTTCTTGCCTACAACGCTGGCAGCGATACCACTTATTCCGCTGTCGATTTCGTCGAAAATCATTGTAGGAATTTCATCGTAGTCGCCGATGATTTTTTTGAATGCCAACATGATTCTTGACATTTCACCGCCGGAGGCGATTTTGCTTAAAGGTTTCAGAGGTTCGCCCTTATTGGTGCTGATAAGGAACTCTACTACATCATTCCCTTCAGGTGTGAATGATTCTGCCTTTTTAAAACTTATACTGAACTTTGCATCATGGAAATTCAGCTGAGCAAGTTCTTCGGTAATCAGCTTTTCAAGCTCAACAGCGGCCGTCTTTCTTGCTTCTGTAAGCCTATCGCAAGCGATAGCAAGGGCCTTTGTGCAAGTATCCAGTTCTCTTTCAAGCTTTTCTTTAACGCTGTCCAAGTTTTCGATATGAGAAAGTCTTTCAGCCAGTTTTTCTTGATAATCAAGAAGTTCCTCTATGGACATGCCATGCTTATTCTTTAACTTGTTGATGATTTCAATTCTGCCGATGCAGACATCCAGTGTTTCCGGATCAAAAACGGCGCGGTCGCGGCAGTCTCTAACTGAAGAGCAGATGTCTTCGAATTCATAAAAAACTTCGGATGCTCTATTGTAAAGCTCAGCCAGCTCAGGAGAGTAGTTAGCGGTCTCTGAAAGCATATCAGAGATTCTCTTTAATATGGAAAGGGCAGCGCCTTCATCTTCTGAACCTAAATGATATGAACCTGCAAGATTTTCATAAATCTTCTCGCTGTTCTGGAGCAGTGCGATTTCTTCTTCCAGTTGTTCATCTTCTCCAACTTTCAGTGAAGCAACTTCCAGTTCCTGAAGCTCAAATGCCATGAAATCATGTTCACGCTTATCCTTGGAAGCCTGTGTCAATAAATCTTTAAGCTGAGATCTAAGTCCTGTGTATTCGTCATAAAGAAGGCCAACAGCTTCCTTGGCAGAGCCTATAGATTCTTTCTGATATAAGTCAACTAAATTAATATGGTAGTCTGGGTTGAGCAGAGATTGATGGTCATACTGCCCATGAATATCAGCAAGCTTTTTACACAGGTTGTTGAGTGTACCGAGAGTAACAATTTCATCATTTATTCTGCAAGTATTTTTTCCTGCAGCAGAAATTTCTCTGGTAATTATGTACTCTTCGCCATTGTGATCTGCGACCATCTGAATGCGAGCTTTTTCTTTCCCGGAACGAACAAAAGCAGTATCTGCTCTACTGCCGAGAGCAAGGCTTACTGCTTCAATTACTATCGATTTACCGGCACCTGTTTCACCGGTTATCATATTAAGTCCGTCATGAAAATCAACGGACGTATTTTCTATTATTGCAAAATCTTTAATACTGATATGTCTAATCATGTATAACCCCTTTAATTACTTCAAAATCTAATCCTATTTCTTGAGCATGTCGTTGAGAAGATCTACCACCATAGGGGAGTTGGCGGGATCGTCTATAACGAACATAATTGTATTATCGCCGGCAACCGAACCGATGACATGTGGTAAGCCAAGAGAATCCAAAGCTTCAGCAGCAGCACCTGCACAACCGGACAAAGTTTTGAGCAGAACAATATTGCCGGAATATGCAGTGGACTTAACTGTTTCTCTGAAAATATTGGAGAATCTGTCTGTCATAATCCCTTGCTTACTTGCGGCAGTTGCATATTTATACTTACCTGTAGAAGAGAGTATTTTTATGAGCTGTAGCTCTTTGATATCTCTTGAAATGGTTGCCTGTGTGGCATCGTAACCATGTTCCTTTAACATAGAAACGAGTTTATCCTGAGTTTCGATTTCATAAGTTTCAATCAGTTCCAGGATTTTGTTTTGTCTTGAAATACGCATTTCTGCCTCCTGTATATTTTAATGGTAGTGTGAATAATTATACCATAGTTAGAATAAGTTTTTCAATAGACAAACATATGTTTGTGTGTTATACTTTAAATTGTTTAAAGGAGAAATTATGAAAATTTTAGGTATAGATCCGGGTTATGCTATTCTGGGATACGGAGTAGTTGAGAAAATAGGAAATAAGTTCAAGGTGTGTAGCTACGGAGCGATTACTACCGATGCTAATATGCCGATGACTGAGAGATTAGAACACCTATATGATTCTCTCAGAGAAATAATCGATGAAGAAAAACCCGATATAGCATCTATAGAGCAACTGTTTTTTAACACCAATGCCAAGACTGCAATTCTCGTTGGACAGGCCCGTGGTGTTGCGGTTCTTGCATGTGTTAAGGGAGGAATCCCTATAGAGGAGTATACTCCTCTTCAAATTAAACAGGCCCTTGTCGGATACGGAAGAGCCGATAAGAAACAAGTTCAGATGATGGTAAAAACCATCTTGAATCTAAAAGAAGTGCCAAAACCGGACGATACTGCTGATGCCCTTGCCGCAGCAATCTGCCATGGACATTCGGCCGATACAAGAACAAGATTGAAGGAGTTGGGATTGAGATGATAGGATTTATAAGAGGAATCCTTGCAGAAAAAGGCAACGGTTATATAATAGTAGATGTAAACGGAGTGGGATATGAGATTTTCGTTCCTGCCAATTCCGGTGCGTACATGGCATCTGAGGGGCAGGAAGTTATGATTCATACGATGATGATCGTTAGAGAAGACGATATGAGCTTGTATGGATTTACAAGAAAAGGTGAGAAGGATGCCTTCAAAAAACTGATAACTGTCAATGGAGTTGGTGCAAAGGCAGCAATATCAATTCTGTCAGCGTTTACATTGGAACAGCTTCAGCAGGCCATAGTTTTTGAAGATGCCAAGACCCTTACAAAAGCAAATGGTATAGGCAAGAAAACAGCAGAGAGAATAGTTCTGGAGCTGAAAGACAAGTTCGAATCAGAAGGCCAGGAAGGTGTGCCTCAGACTTCTCAGGATATCATGACTGATGAAGCGGGTGCTGCCAACGGAAGAGCTGATGCTATTACAGCTCTTATAGAATTGGGATATTCCAGGGGTGAAGCTACAAGTGCACTGGCGTCTGTTAAGGAAACAGATCTTACTGCAGAAGAATACATAAGAAAAGCGCTTGCGAAATTATTTTAGAGGATAGATGATGGATTACGAAGAAAGAATAACTGCAGCAGAACTGGGTCAAGGAGAAGAACGTTCAGAGAAAACTCTCAGACCACAGACCCTTGAAGATTACATAGGACAGAAAGCTGCTACAGACAATTTAAAAATATTTATTGAAGCTGCCAAGCTTAGAGGAGAACCTTTGGACCACGTTCTTTTCTACGGGCCTCCGGGACTTGGCAAGACCACTCTGGCAGGAATCATTGCTAACGAAATGGGCGTTGATATCAGAATTACATCAGGGCCTGCCATAGAAAGGGCAGGAGATTTGGCAGCCATTCTTACTAATTTGAACGAGAACGATGTTTTGTTCATAGATGAAATTCACAGACTAAACAGATCTGTTGAAGAAGTTCTTTACTCAGCAATGGAAGACTTCGCATTGGATATCATCATAGGTAAAGGCCCTTCGGCAAGATCAATAAGACTAGATATCGCCAAGTTTACTTTGATTGGAGCTACAACCAGAGCCGGAAGCTTGTCTGCACCACTGCGAGATAGATTCGGTGTCAGCTGTAAATTTGAAATTTACACTCCTGAGGAATTGAAGAAAATCATCGGAAGATCAGCGAATATTCTGGATGTATGTGTGGACGAAGTATCAATGGATGAGATGGCCAAACGTTCCAGGGGAACCCCTAGAGTTGCCAACAGAATGCTGAAACGTGTAAGGGACTTCTCTCAGGTTAGAGGAGATGGATGCATAAATATTGATATTACACAGCAGGCACTTACGGCCTTAGGTGTTGATCCAATGGGTCTTGAAAACCTCGATAGAGAGATTTTGAGAACCATTATTGAACGATTCAAAGGTGGTCCTGTGGGCATCGATACTATCGCAGCGTCCATCGGAGAAGAACGAGTAACTATAGAGGATGTATACGAGCCATACCTAATACAAAAGGGATTCCTCCACAGAACTCCGAAAGGCAGAGTAGTATCTGAGCTGGCATATAAGCACTTAGGTATACAGTGCGGTGATGATGACCAGCTTACCATAAATATAAGCGAATAACAGAATAAATAAGGGGAGGGCATTAATTGCCCTTTTCCATTGAAAGGCATTAATCATGAGAATAGATGAATTTGATTATAATCTACCGGAAAAATTAATAGCGCAAAAACCGGCTGATAAGAGAGATAGCTCAAGACTTTTGGTTGTCCATAGAGATAATCATACGCTGGAGCACAAGCACTTTTTTGATATTCTGGATTACCTCAACGAAGGCGATTGTCTTGTTCTGAATAACTCCAAGGTATTACCTGCCAGATTATTTGGCGTTAAAGAGGGAACAGGCGCTAAAATTGAATTTCTACTGATAAAACGCCTTGAGGGCGATACATGGGAAACTATGGTAAGACCGGGGAAAAGACTTAAGCCGGGAGACAGCGTTATGTTCTGCGAAGAACCGCTTCTTAGAGCTGTAGTTAAGGACTATGGTGATGATGGTACAAGAATTGTAGAATTCGAATATGAAGGCATCTTCATGGAAAGACTGGAGGAGATAGGATCCATGCCTCTTCCGCCGTATATCACAAGGGCGGCCAATGATGATGACAAGGAGATGTATCAGACTGTCTACAGCAGGATAGACGGTTCAGTGGCAGCTCCGACAGCGGGTCTGCATTTTACAAAGGAGCTGCTGGCAAAG
>JAZUBM010000003.1:0-3286 GCA_045638485.1 Lentihominibacter sp.
GTCTGAATTCCCCTGTCCGGAAGATATCAATGGTGGAGCAACTACTGCACCGTCCAAACGTCTGATGGCTATTTTCAACTATGACAAGACTGCAGACAGCTCTGATATACTTGAACTGATAGGTTTTAACACTATTTATTCGCAATGTCCTCGCTTCGCTTCTTGGTTTGACAGTTTGGTGAACGTCATCAGTAGCTGACCAAACACCCATTTTGCAGAAAAAGGTGCTCAAATGCACAGTTTTCTATAGAAACGTTATTTTTGTACGCTTACATATATAATTCAATGTACGCGGACATTAATATAATGCCTTTTTACCCCTTTTCATAGCAACAAAAACTCGTTAACGCCTTTTATATGTCTGATATATCCCACATTGAAGGCACTGAAAAAAAGAGTCTTTAAAAAGGAGTTCTAATTTGAGTACTTACATAAATATTCGTGCAATCCGTGTAATTAGTGGTCAAAAAGTAAACGTCCAAAAATGACGTATTGCTCCGTCAACCAATAAATACTACTTTTGCCGTACATTTAAATTTAATAATTATGTACAGCAATAGTGATTTCGAAAAGTTATGGTTTCTCTATAAAACCGAAGGTGAGCCAAAGGGGATTTCGTTGAATTCATTCTGTGCAAGCCATGGTGTTCCCTACACCCAGTTCAATACCTGGTTCCGCAAGACTCAACGCAGTGTGGTTCCTTTAGAAGTGGACGGCCTTCCAGCAGAAGGCTCATCAGTTGACAGCTTTGAAAAAGAAGAACGTATTCCGGTTCCTTCACGCAATATAAAATCAGGAAATATCCAAGTGACGATACAGACCCGCGACGGTCTTCATATACGAAAAAACAATCTGGATTATCAAGGGTTAAGGCATCTGGTGGAAAGATTGGAGGGCTTATGTTGAGTATCTCCGGTCTGAAGAATTTCTACTTTCTTCCACGTTTCCACGATATGCGCTGTAAGGCTCCCCGCATATTTGAGATAATCCGAGGCCGTTACCACCGTGATCCGATGAACGGCGATGTGTATATCTTCATGTCTAAAGACCGTCGTAAGGTCAAGATGATCCATTTCGAGAACCATGCCTACTATCTGCATGAGAAAAGTTTTGAAGAAGGTTACCGTTTCGTCCGTTTAGAGTTCAAAGACGGTGTGACAGTGTACAAGATAGAATGGAAGAGTTTGGTGGCTGTATTAGAGAGTCCTGTAGTCACATCCTTACAACTTCAGTAAATTAACCATAATTAACTGACAACCAACAGAATATACAATTTAAAACTTGTCTATTTCATTGAAATTCAGTATCTTTGTACAGTGATACATAAGACGTGAAGCTCATGGAATTGGACGAATTACAGAGAAGAATATTGCATAGGCAGGAATTGGAGAGATTGGAATCAATGCCTCCAAAGTCCTATAATCCGTCCGAAGGTATGAGTCCCGAAGAAATGAGTCGTTACATTCAGTTCCTGTTCGAGCAGATCCAGCAAAAGGATGTCCAGCATAAAGAATTGTTGGAACAGATTGCAGGAATCAAGGGCGAATTGCAACAAGCCAACTCTGAACAGAAACGTTTGAATGCTTTGGTTCTTTCTTTGACCAATCAATTGAATGAGGCTCTGCATAATCTACAGGAACTTCAGCGTGAAAATGAGGATTTGAAAGCGTCCGCCCGTATCTCCAAGAAGCATCGTTTCGGCAGTCCCAGTCAGAAAGGCATAACGAAAACTAAGGACGTGGCAGGACGTGACGACGGCAAGGATGATTTTGATGGAACAACCAGCAGTTTGCCATCAACTGCTGATGAGGATTCTAGCGATGAGGAAACTGCCAAAGAAGAGAATGACAACCGTGCTTCTCGAAAAGGCTGCACCAATACAAAAATGTCAGCAGACTGTCAGATCCTTCATGAGTGTGACATGACCCGTATCCCTTCTGGTGCCATTGTCCTGAAGAAGAGTATCCGAAAAGTATTTGACAGTGTGAATCTGATAGTGGAACACGATTTTGAAGAGATTACTTATAAGACGGCTGACGGTCGTATCCTGACAAGCTACTTTCCAATGGCTGATGACAAGGATGCACACATCTACGATGAACGTGTCCAAGGTACCCATGCCACAAGCAACCTGTTGTCCACACTCGTCTTCAACTGTTATCAGATGTCCACACCCGTTTATCGTGAAATGGTCCGTATGGCAGAGATGAAAATGTCAGTAAGCCGTCAGACTCTGATAAACTGGAATGGAAAGATAGCCAAAGAGTTGACCAACTTGATTCCCGCAATGAAGGATGAAGCCCTTCATGAAGGTGCCAATGTGAATGTGGATGAGACCTGGTGTCGTTACCAGACCCGATTCGGTCACAAGAAACATTATATGTGGTGTCTGGCCAATAAGGCAGCCAAGACTGTCATCTTCTTCTATGACGAGGGGAAACGTAACCGCAATGTTCTCCGTGAGTTTTTGGGTGATGCCAAGATAAACTCTCTCCAGTCTGACGGTTACAATGTCTATATGTATTTGGATAATGAACTTCACGATATCGAACACTTATGCTGCATGGCGCATGTGAGAGCCAAGTTCAAATATGCATTGGATCAGGGTTTGGATACCAGAGCAAAATTCTTTCTTGAAAAGATAGCGTGGCTATACGAAAAGGAACGGAAATACAAGGAGCAAGGATTGAGTGCTGAAGAAATCAAAGAAGCCCGACAAAGCAAAGAGGTTGAACAGAAGATTAAGGAACTTCGAGAAAAGTTGGATTATCATCTTTACTTTGACAAGCAACCCCAAGGAGAGTTGATGCAGAAAGCCCTCAATTATATGAATGCTTTTTGGAAACAGTTGTTCCGCTATCGTAATGATGGCAACTATACAATAGATAACTCACTGGCTGAACGTAGTATCCGTCCCTTGACTGTGGAACGGAAGAACTCGTTGTTCTTCTGCAGTACGGCTGGTGCTAAAGCATCCGCAATCTTCCATACGATTATTGAAACTTGCCGACTCCTCGGTTTGTCAGCAAGACAGTATATCTGTGACTTCTTGCAAGCTATTGCTTCCGGAAGAAACGACTGGCAGAATTTGACACCAGCCAAGCTTTATTTATAAAATTAATAATCACTAAAAATAGTTTTTCAAAATACGTGTACCTTGCGAAAAAGGTGCTCAAATGCACCGTATTCTATAGGGACGTCATTTTTGGACGCTTACGGTCAAAAAAACGAATTTGAACACGCTTACTCCCAGTCTCTAAGAAGAGAAAGAAAAAAGAAAGAACTC
>JAZUBM010000004.1:0-5843 GCA_045638485.1 Lentihominibacter sp.
GTTTGCATAATATCACAAGAACTTACTTCATCATTCTTATTCTTCACAATAGTGTTTACTGCGATCGTGTCATACTGCATAAGTTTATCACCAACCGGAAGTATATAAAATTCTTTTACATTTGCTGCTGCTTTTCCAATGCAATAATTCAAAAGCATGTTGAACTTCATATTCTTTTTCTTGCTGACTTTAACTATATTTGTTACATCTAAAGTCTTGAAGAAAGTAACCATCGGATTTGGCGCTTTCATCCAAAGTTCATATGCCATATTTCTTGTTGTGTCTTTTGGGTGAATTTCTCTCGCCATAATATCCTCCTAAGTTTATTTTCTTGACAGCAGACATACGCATTCAACGTGTGATGTATGCGGGAACATGTCGCATGGTGTGCCTTCCACAAATTCATATCCCATTTCGCCCAGCAGTTTAATATCTCTTGCCAGTGTTGCAGGATCGCATGATACATAGACGATCTTATCCACGCCTACTGCAGCTACTGCTTCCAGAAGTTCAGGTCTGCAGCCTGCTCTTGGTGGGTCGAGGATAGCGATGTTGGCGTTCTTGATATTAGCTGCGATCTGTGGGTCGAGCTGATTCTTACCGGTCGACTCTTTGTCCATTTCTAAATGGGATGATGCATCTGTCCCAATATCTGTTACCGGCTCATATGCCACGTACTTCGGCAGCAGTTCTTCTGCCTTACCACATATATATCGTGCATTAACGATGCCATTCACTACTGCGTTTCTGTTGGCATCGATTACTGCTTCTTTAACTATTTCTATACCTACTACGGCTTCTGCCATGTCTGCGCAGTAAAGGCCTATTGTTCCTACACCGCAATACAGGTCGAGGATTACAGGTTTCTTGCAATCAGATCCATCGTTGTCACCGGAGTTGTTGCCATCAATCTCATACCCACAGTACGCCTTCACCTGATCGTACAGTCTCTTCATCTGAACAGGATTTACCTGATAAAAGCTGTTTGGTGAGATTTCGAATTCCAGGTCGCCGAATACATCGCGGATAACATTCTTGCCTGCCAGGAAGATGTTTTCGTCTCCCATGATTTCTCCGCTCATTGCCAGTGCCTGTTCGCGTTCGGATCTAGCCTTTTTCACACCTTCTGCTTTCTTGATGTTGAGTACTACGCTTTCCAGTGAGTAACCAACTTCATAGATAGCATCGTCCAGCATTTCAACCAGTTTAGCTGAGTTAGGGATTCCCTTACCGTTGATAACGATAATTACCATAACTTCGCCTGTTGTGAATGCTGTCTTGACGATCAGATGTCTAATCAACCCTTTGTCCCACTTAGGGTCATAGGCCGTGATATTATCTTCTTCCATAAACTGACGCAAAGCATCCGCTGCAGCCATAGCCGCCATTGACTGGAGATAGCAATCCCCACAATCAACCACTTCATGGCTTTTTGCACGATAAAAACCTACAGTCGGTTCACCCAGGTTCTCCACCAGGCCGCCCTTGCGTGTGATAATTCCGCCTGTGCTTACAGGGAACTGCGCCTTGTTTCTGTATCTGTAGCAGCCCATGCCTTCGTTATCATCAGGGTCCATACCGATGATTGGTCTGATTACCGGATTTTCAATACCTGCCAATCTCTGGATTTTCTCGCGAACCTGACGTTCCTTAAGTTCCAGCTGAGCGTCGTATCTAATGCCTCCGAGAGGACAACCGCCACATCCTTCGTTGTAATATTCGCAATCGAAGTTTTCGTCGCGGGCATCTGAATGCTCCACGATTTCAACCAGTTTGGAGAATGCGTAGCTCTTCTTAACCTTAGTAAGCTGAGCCTTTGCAATATCTCCTACGATTGTTCCCGGTACGAAAACCACAAGACCATCAGCTCTGCCAATGCCCTGTCCTTCGTGGCTCATATCTTCAATTCTTACTTCTACTATTTGACCTTTTTCCATTGTCTCTCCTTACTCAGCTTCCGCCATCTTGCTGAACATTTCATACATTTCCGGCTGTTCTTTCTTCATTCTGATTGGTTTAAGTTCAGGATCTGTAAACCCATGGCTACTTCTGCCAAGGGCACACAATCTACCGTCTTCACCGCGGACTTCATATGCCAAATCTACTGATGCTCCACGTAACTTCTCAATCCAACAGAATACCGAAATGATTTCATCGTAGAGAGCCGGCAGCTTATACTCAGCCGTCACAGAAAGCACCGGCATCCATACTCCTGCCTTTTCCATAGCATCATAAGGGAAACCTGCTTCTCTCATCATTTCAGTTCTGGCAGTTTCAAAATATCTTATGTAGTTAGAGTGGTGTACGATTCCCATCGAATCGGTCTCGTAATACTGTACTCTTATTTTCGCTTCAAATTTCATCTTATCTCCTATCCGGCGGTCACGCCGCCTCCTATCCTAAGGTTTTCCCTATAACCCCTTGGCGATTTCCTCTATACGTCTAAGTCTGTTGTTTATTCCTGATTTGGAAAGTGGCGGGATCATTAATTTCCCTAATTCTTCGATTCCTATATCAGGATTTTCAAGTCTGGCGTATGCTGCCTCTCTCAGTTTCGGTGAAAGGGTGTCCAGACCGCGTTTTTCTTGTATTTTCTTAATGGCATTGATCTGGGCTTCTGCCGCTCGTAAGCTCTTATCGATGTTGGCGTTGTCCAGATTGTTCATTCTGTAAGCTTCGGATTTCAGTTCTTTCATCATCATTACTTCGTCAAATTTGAAGAACTGTCCGGATGCTCCCATGATGGCCAGTACGTCCTTAATCTGTTCTCCGGCTTTCAGATATACGCCGAAGTTTTTCTTTCTTGTTACGATTTTTGCTGTGATATCAACGAAACCGTTGATTACTTTTCTAAGTTCTTTAGCCAGGGTTTCTGTCCCTGTACTGATTTCAAAATGATAGTCTTTTTCCGGGTTGTTGACGGTTCCTGCTGCCATGAATGCACCGCGCAGGTATGCTTTACGACAGCACTTGGTTCTGATGAGGCCGTCGTAAATACCGTCACTGATGAAGTTCATCCCTTCTTTGATCATTAGTATTCCGGTTTCTCTGAGGATTGCTTCACTGAGATCCTCAGGTCCTATGGTGAGGATATATGAATGGCCGCGCTTAAGAGACTGGTCTTGTCCCACATCCAGCTTGGCATCCACACTGAAATATGTCTTTATCAAAGTCTTGTAATGTCTTGCAACTGCCGGGTTGTTGGTAGTCATGACGATTCTGAATTTACCAAGACCTGCAAGTCTGATGCTTCCTGCCAAACGCATAAAGCCGGCGATTTCAGCCAGCATGCAGCACTTTTTCTCAGGCACTATTCTCGACAGTTCGTTTTTTGTTTCCGATGCAAAGGACATAATTCCCCTCCATTGCGCTTTTCTAAAAAATAGAGCCCCTCTATATCAGAGAGGCTCTCACAAATAAGAAATTCTTTAATATGTAGTCATATCGCTTGCGATATGACGGAATATCAAAAAAGTCTACCGCTAAAATATAATCGGCGAAGCGACTTTTTTATTTTCCCAGTCCCAGGATTTCTCTTGCTTCAGCAGGTGTAGCAACTTCTCTTCCCAGAAGTTTAGCGATAGCTGCAACCTTTGCAACCATTTCTCCGTTGCTCTTTGCAAGAACGCCCTTTTCCAAGTACAGGTTGTCTTCGAATCCAACTCTTACGTGTCCGCCCATAGCGATTGTAGCAGCAGCGATAGGGAATTCCTGTCTGCCGATAGCACATGCTGTCCAAGTTGATCCAGGAGGCAGTGAGTCTACGCAGAATGACAGGTCTCTAACTGTTGCTGACATCTGTACGCCCAGTACGAAGTCGAAATGCATTGGAGCATCCAGGTAGCCCTTCTTGTGCATCTTCATAGCGATGTCGATCATACCCTTATCGAAGCATTCCAGTTCAGGCTTGATACCCTTCTTCTTCATTTCTGTTGCGAAAGTCTTGATGATATCTTCAGTGTTTTCGAAGATTTCATCGCCAAAGTTACATGATCCGCAGCTCAGTGTAGCGAATTCAGGTGTTGGAGTGATGTTAGTGGAATCGAATCTTTCCATTGCTGTCATTCCTGTTGCACCACCTGTTGAAGGCTGAACGATTACGTCAGGACACAGTTCTTTGATAGCGTCTACGATTACCTGGAATCTTTCGTGATTCTGTGTAGGTGTACCGTCATCCATTCTTGCGTGAAGGTGGATAACTGCTGCGCCTGCATCGTAAGCTGATTTAGCTTCTCTAGCAATTTCCTCAACTGTGTAAGGTACAGCCGGGTTGTTTTCCTTCATTACTTCTGCTCCGCTGATAGCGGCTGTGATAATTAATTTTTCCATCTACTTTCTCCTTTTCTCTAAAATCAAAATCATTTTTATTATAATTCTCTATGTTCAAGAGTTGTTCTTCTGCCCAACTCCTGCAGTCGTTTATTAAGCTCGTTGGCTACTGCCACCGATCTGTGCTGTCCACCGGTACATCCGATGGCTATGCTCAGGTTGTATTTACCTTCTTTCATGTAGAATGGAATGAGCATGTCTATCATGTCTACAGCCCTTTCTAAGAAGTCTTGAGTAACCTGATGTTTGAGCACGTATTTGCTCACCTTGGCGTTGTTGCCTGTGAGTGGTCTTAGGGATTTGACATAGTACGGATTCGGAATGAATCTCATGTCAAATACCAAATTGGCCGATACCGGCGTTCCCCTCTTATATCCAAAAGATCTGATGTTGATCATGAATGTCTTCTGGTTTTCGTCTGAAGTGAGCAAGTTCTTGATTTCCGCCCAAAGCTGTGCTGACTTCATGTTGGATGTATCAATTATAAAGTCTGCCTGCATACGCAGTTCCTTGAGCATTTCTCGCTCTTTCTTAAGACCGTTCTCAGTTGATCCGCCTTCTGAAAGAGGATGGATTCTTCTGGTCTCATTATACCTTCTCAGCAGCGTTCTGTCAGCCGCTTCCAAGTAAAGTATCTTATAATCTATATCGTCTTTTTTTAGTTCTTCCAAGGATTCTTTCAGGTCGTCAAAAAGTCTTCCGCCTCTAACGTCTATTACAAAGGCCGCCTTGTCGATACCCTTGCCTTCCGCCGTTAGGTCTATGAAGCTTTTTATAAGGGCCGGTGGCATATTATCTATACAGTAGTAACCCATATCCTCCAGACAATCTATTGCCTGAGTTTTGCCGGCTCCTGATAATCCTGTGACGATTATCGCTTTCATTTTATTTCTCCCCTGTAGTTATTTTTCTTCAGTTTGTTTTTCTCTAATGTTCACTATTCTCTTAATATCCAGTCCCGCTTCTATTGCTCTGGCAAGTCCACCTTCAAAGTCCCCAATTCTCTGTGGTGAATGGGCATCGCTACTGATGATGAATTTAACATCTTCAACCTCAGCCGCAATCTTTATTTCCTCCACAGTGAGATGACCATGCCATGTGCTGATTTCCATCAGCGTATCTGTCTCTGCACAAACTTCCGCAATGGCCCTGATGTCGAACGGTCCCTTATCTCCCGGGTGAGTGAGTATGGAAATATCGTTCGCTCTAAGCGCGTTTATCACCATTTCGGTGTTGGCTTTCTTAAGGGATTTTTCTCCAAGCTTAATGCCCTTATTCCAAAGCCAGTTTCTGATGCAGTTACCACCCATCATTCCGTAATGGTATCCTGCTATAACAAAGTCGAATTCCTCGAATTCTTCCGGTTTCACGTCAAGTCCGTTGCCGCCCTTGATGATATTGGCTTCAACGCTCATCTTAACATCGATGTTCTGGTACTTGATATTCATCTTCTCGATGTCATTTTTCAAGTTAACGAAATCATCTCTGCTTACCCCGTAAAATAGATGTCCCGG
>JAZUBM010000005.1:0-5318 GCA_045638485.1 Lentihominibacter sp.
TGATGCTGAGGCTACTGAAGTTGGCGTTGCAACACTTCCGTTCAAGGATGGTAAGGACAAGCTGTTTACAATCGGTGTTTCAGCATATGACTGTACAGGTTGCGGATCATGTGCAGATGTATGTCCTGCAAGAAAGAAAGCACTGACAATGGTTCTGGCTGAAGAAACTATGGATGCCAGACAGGCAGAGTTCAACTATCTGTTTGATATGGAAGAAAAGGACATCAACAGATCGGGAGATACTGTTACAAGCTCACAGTTCAGACAGCCACTGCTCGAATTCTCAGGAGCTTGCCCTGGATGTGGAGAAACACCATATGCTAAGTTGGTAACTCAGCTCTTTGGGGACAGAATGTACATCGCTAATGCGACAGGATGTTCATCGATTTGGGGATGTAGTGCTCCAAGTACTCCATACACAGTAAACAAAGAAGGTAAGGGACCTGCATGGGCTAACTCCCTCTTTGAAGATAATGCAGAATTCGGATATGGTATGACTATAGCTGTTAAGGCTAGAAGAAACGAACTGAAGTCAGCAGTAGAAAGACTTGTAGAAGATGCGCGCTTTGCAGATGCTGCAAAGGCTTGGCTTGACAACTTCGAAAGTGCAGAGTTCTCAGGCAAAATGGGAGACGCTCTCGTAGAAATATGTAAAGCATACACAGATGTTGAAGATGCAGTATACGTTGTAGAAAACAGCGATATGCTCCAGAAACCTTCAATGTGGATTTTCGGCGGTGACGGATGGGCTTACGATATCGGTTACGGCGGTCTCGACCACGTTCTGGCATCAGGTGAAAACGTAAATGTTTTGGTATTCGATACAGAAGTATATTCAAATACGGGCGGTCAATCATCCAAATCGACTCCTACAGGTGCAGTAGCACAGTTTGCTGCAGCAGGTAAGGCAGTTAAGAAAAAGGATTTAGCTCAGATTGCTATGGCGTACGGATATGTATATGTTGCTCAGATTGCTATGGGTGCAAATCCGGCACAGACTTTGAAGGCTATAAAGGAAGCAGAAGCTTACGACGGACCTTCACTGATTATCGCTTATGCTCCATGTATTAACCATGGAATTAAGGCCGGCATGAACAAGTCAATGCTTGAAATGAAGAAGGCCGTTAGAACAGGATACTGGCATCTGATGAGATACAATCCTGAACTTATCTTACAGAAGAAGAATCCACTTTCCATCGACAGTGCTCCTCCAACAGAAAGCTATGGAGACTTCCTGATGGGAGAAGTAAGATACAATTCACTGAAATTGAAATCACCTGAAAGAGCAGAAGCTCTCTTCGAAAAGGCAGAGGCAGAAGCAGCAGGTAAGTATCAGAAACTTCTCAAGCAGAGAAAGAGCTTTGAAGAACAGTAAGGAAAGGAGGAATATCAATGTATAAGATAGTAAGCAAAAGAAAACTCAATGATTCAATGACATGGCTTGTTATCGAAGCACCACTGGTAGCAAGAAAAGCAAGACCGGGTCAGTTTATCATCCTGCGTACAGATGAATACGGTGAGAGAATTCCTCTGACAATGGCAGGACATGATTCCGAAAAAGGAACTATAGATATTATCTATGCAGCAATTGGCAGAACAACCATGCTGCTGGATCAGTTCGAAGAAGGCGATGCTTTGGCGGACGTTGTAGGTCCTCTGGGTAAACCTACACATATGGAAGGTCTGAAAAAGGTCGCTGTAGTTGGTGGAGGTACAGGTAATGCGCTGGCTTATCCACTGGCAACAGGCATGCATAACGAAGGCATCGAAGTTGATATGATTGCCGGATTCAAAAACAAGGATATGGTTATCCTGGAAGATGAATTCAGAGCAGGAACAGATAATCTGTACATCACTACAGATGATGGTAGCTACGGTGAAAAAGGATTCACTACAGATAAGTTGAGAGAACTTATCGATGCAGGCAACAAATACGATGAAATCGTTGCTGTAGGACCTCCTATGATGATGAAATTCGTATGCAAAATTGCTGAAGAATATGGAATTCCATCAGTTGCTTCACTGACTGCATATATGATCGACGGAACAGGAATGTGCGGCGGATGCAGATGTGTAGTAGGCGGAGAAAATAAGTTCGTCTGCGTAGACGGTCCTGAATTCGATGGTAGCCTGGTAGACTGGGATGAACTTATCAAGAGAAATTCCTTCTATAAGGAACAGGAAGCTGAAGATGCGGCTCACGTTTGCCGTCTGACAGGAGGTGTGCGTTACCATGATTAATCTGAAAAAGGTAAAGAATCCTATGCCTGAGCAGGATCCTATCGTTAGAGCAGCTAACTTCGAAGAAGTTGCTGAAGGATACACAGCGGAGATGGCAATCAACGAAGCGAT
Organism: Lentihominibacter sp.; assembly: GCA_045638485.1. Lineage (GTDB taxonomy): Bacteria > Bacillota > Clostridia > Peptostreptococcales > Anaerovoracaceae > Lentihominibacter. The sequence continues at coordinate 2,353 of JAZUBM010000005.1, forward strand.
GAGATGTCTTAATTGCAGAAAGAAACCTTGTACAAAGGGATGTCCTGTAATGGTAAGAATCCCTGAATTCGTTGCTAAAGTTGCAGAAGGAGACTTTGAAGCAGCTTATCAGATCATCAGCGATACAAGTGCTCTCCCAAGAATCTGCGGAAGAGTATGCCCACAGGAAAATCAGTGCGAAGGTCTTTGCGTACAGGGAATCAATGGTGAACCTGTAGCTATCGGAAGACTGGAAAGATTCGTTTCCGACTGGCATGCAGCTTATGTTGCAGAAAAGGAAGAGGTTATAGAAGGCAATGGACGCAAAGTTGCAGTAGTAGGTGCAGGTCCTGCAGGACTGACATGTGCAGGCGACCTGGCTGCAAAGGGCTATGAAGTTACAGTATTCGAAGCTCTCCATAAGCCTGGTGGCGTTCTGGCTTACGGTATCCCTGAGTTCAGACTTCCTAAGGATATCGTTGCTGCAGAAGTAAAGAAACTGGAAAATCGCGGCGTTAAGTTTGTAAATAACGCAGTTATCGGCAGAGCAGAAACTGTTGACGAGCTGTTTGAAGACGGTTATGAAGCTGTATTTGTAGGAACAGGTGCAGGTCTGCCATCATTCATGAACATTCCTGGAGAAAATTTACTCGGTGTATGTTCAGCGAATGAATATCTGACAAGAATCAATCTGATGAAGGGATATCTTCCTGAATACGATACTCCTGTTCAGAAGGCGAAGAATATAGCTGTAGTAGGCGGCGGTAACGTAGCGATGGACGCAGCAAGATGTGCCAAGAGAATGGGCGCAGATAATGTATACATAGTATATCGTCGTTCTATGGATGAAATCCCTGCCAGAGCAGAAGAAATCCACCATGCCATCGAAGAAGGAATCGACTTCCAGTTGCTTAAGAACCCTGTAGCAGTAATCGGTGACGAAAATGGATATGTAACAGGTCTCGAATGCGTTGAAATGGAACTGGGCGAACCTGATGCTTCAGGAAGAAGAAAACCTGTAGTTAAGGAAGGTTCCAACTTTGTTCTCGATGTTGACTGTGTTATCATGGCAATCGGAACTAAGCTTAATAAGCTGATTCTGGAAACTACTGAAAACCTGGAGGCTAACGATAGAGGCGGTATCGGAACTGACGATGGTGCTGCTACAAATCGTGAAGGCGTATTCGCAGGTGGAGATGCGGTGACAGGAGCTGCAACAGTTATTCTGGCAATGGGTGCCGGAAAAACAGCTGCGGCAAGTATTGACGAGTACCTCGGTGAGTAAAAAATAATACTTAAATATAGTATAAAGTAGTATTAGCCGCTCCGATTTTTCGGAGCGGTTTTTATATAGTTGTTTTATTAATTCTTTCTAATTACCGTGACTATGCAAATTGACTTTTAAGGACTAAGCAGTTAAAATTAGAGCATGGACATTTTAAATAACGACGTATACAATTTCATATATATCGGGGTCATTATTCTGGGAGGTATAACACTTCCGTTGACTCTCATCTTGCAGCTTAAGGAAAGAGATAAGTATCATAGAGCGTTAATGTTGTTCGTAGGCGCGATATTCGTCTACATGATGACAGATTTCGTTACTTATTATCTGATAGATGCAACGGTTTCTGCTGATGTGAAGTTTGCGATGATTACCATATCAGATATATTTTTCTGTGCTCTTACTTTGGCTTGGATGTATCTTATACAGGTTCTTATCGGTGCAGAAGAAGTGATTAAGTTCAAATACCTTGTGATTATGACAGTAACGTATTTGTTGATATCACAGGTACTGTCAATTTCATTGGGAAGATACAGCACCTACTCCATGTATCTCGTAGTTGAGGAGGGCACAGGTAGCGTATTGCTTATGTGGGTAAATGTCCTTTATGTAATAGCGGTTGTATTCTTCTGCCTTGTAAGTACTTTGCATGTAGGAAAAACTACTACATCCACAAAGGCTCAGTGGCTTAAACTGCTTATGATTCTGTCGCTGATGATTTACATGTTCTATGTGGCGATATGGGATTATGTGACTTGGTTTAAACCCGAAGAAAAGCTGGTTAATATTTATGCACTCGATCCAATGTTGATACTTTATGCTATGTTAAGTGCAGCGGTACTGTTTTATTTTTACAAAAAGGATCCTCTTAATTTAGCCAATACATTAGTTGCTACGGAGGATGCTCTTAAGGCTGTGGCAAATAGATATGGTTTGACAGAGAGAGAAGCGGATGTGCTTTCTCATATCAATATGGGCAAGAGCAATCTTCAGATTGCAGCAGATCTTTCTATATCTGAGAATACTGTTAAGAGACATGTAAATAACATATTTAAGAAGACTGAAACACAAAGCAGACATGAAATAATAGCTAAAGTTTCAGGAATAAAGAAAATAGATTTACAATAATTGGTAATATTTAACGACCACCATTTAAATGGTGGTCATTTTTATTTTTGTTAAAATTTCAACACATTTCGGCAAATAACACCAAGGTGTTATTGAATAGTATAGGGGATTGATATATTATTAGCATGCAAAAGTTCGTAATTATTAATTTAAAAAAATTATTTGTAGGAGGAAAAGAGAAAATGAGCGAACAACAACATGGCGTAGCTGGACTTAAAAAACACGATATGAAAGTATCCAGCATCGTATTTATGCTGTATTGTCTCGTAGCAGCAGGCGCATTCGGAATCGAAGAAATGATTCCTGAATCAGGTCCGGGAATGACACTGATTCTGCTGGCTGTATTCCCAATCATTTGGGCTTTACCAATCAGTAACATGGTTGCTGAATGCGGATCCGTAATGCCTTCAGAAGGCGGCGTGTACGTATGGGTAAAGGAAGCATTTGGTGAATTCTGGGGATTCCAGGCTGGATGGTGGGCAACAGTATCCACTTATATCACAAACGGTGTATATGTAGCACTGGTAGCAGGCTATGTAAGCCAGATGATCCCAATGTCAGAAATGGCTGTTCT
>JAZUBM010000006.1:0-67913 GCA_045638485.1 Lentihominibacter sp.
GGGACTGGATTTCCCGGGTGATGAGGACAAGTCGGAAGGGCTGGAAGGTCAGCAAAAACTAGATTTAGGAGACGAATAAATGAGAATTGATGAATTTGATTATACATTGCCGGAGGAACTGATTGCCCAGAGACCATCTGAAAAGAGAGATATCTGCCGTATGATGGTTCTGGACATGGAAAATAAGACGGTTGACCATAAACATTTTTATGACGTTATTGATTACCTGAAAGAAGGAGACTGCCTGGTACTGAACAACTCCAAGGTTCTGCCTGCAAGACTCTTTGGAGAGAAGGTAGGAACCGGCGTAAAGGTTGAATTTCTACTGATTAAGCGTTTAGAAGGCGACAAGTGGGAGACCATGGTCAGACCCGGTAGAAGACTGAAACCGGGAGACAGCGTTTCCTTTGGTGAGAACTTTGTGGCACATATTTTGGAATACGGTGAAGACGGAACCCGTATTGTAGAGTTTGAATACGAAGGCATCTTCATGGAAAGACTGGAAGAAGTGGGTAGCATGCCGCTACCTCCATATATAGAAAGAGCCAGCGAAAACGATGACAAAGACAGATACCAGACTGTATACTGCAAGGAAGAAGGCTCTGTGGCTGCGCCTACGGCAGGTCTTCATTTTACAGATGAGATTCTTACAAAGGCACAGGCAAAGGGCGTAGAACTGGCTTATGTTACTCTCCATGTGGGTATAGGAACATTCCGTCCCGTAAAGTGTGAGAACATTGAAGAGCACTCCATGCATTTTGAAGAGTATCATGTGAGTGAAGAAAGTGCGGAGATTATAAATCGTGCTAAGAGAGAAGGACGCAGAGTTATATCTGTTGGTACTACTTCCACAAGAACCATCGAAAGTGCAGCATACTTTGACGAGACGATCAAAGTTGATGGCAGAGAGAAAGATGGTTGCTGGCAGGTTAAGGCAGGAGGAGATAGCACAGGCATATTTATATATCCGGGCTATGAATTTAAGATCATTGATAGCCTAATCACCAACTTCCATCTGCCTAAATCCACATTGTTGATGCTCATATCTGCCCTTTACGATAGAGAGCAGATTCTTAAGGCATACGAAGAAGCCATTAAGGAAGAGTACAGATTCTTTAGTTATGGCGATGCCATGTTCATAGAGTAATTATAGAGGGATCATATATTGAATAATAGAAATGAATTGAAACGGGTCGAACATGAATTCGGTCCGTTTTATGATGAAAACTCAAAAGTACTGATACTTGGAAGCATACCTTCTCCTAAATCCAGGGAGCAGGGGTTTTATTATGGTCATCCACAGAATCGTTTCTGGAGGGTTTTGGCGGATATTTTAGATGAAGATTTCCCTGAGACTGTTGAAGATAGAAGAAGTATGTTGAAAAAACATAATATTGCCCTTTGGGATGTGCTGGATAGCTGTGAAATAAAAGGTGCATCTGATGCCAGTATCAAAAATGCCAAAGCAAATGACATGAGCTTTATACTTGATAAGGCACCAATCAAGGCAATTTTCACCACCGGTGCCAAAGCTGATGACTTATACAAAAAAATGTGTTATCCTATATGCGGCGTATCGTCAATTAAGCTTCCTTCAACAAGCCCGGCCAATTGCAGCTGTTCTTATGAGAAGCTGATCGAAGGATATAGCCAAATCCTTAAATACATTAGGTAATAAGCTATATTGCTGCGACAGAAAGGAGAAATCATGCCTGCAGTAACATATGAATTAATAAAGACAGATAGCAGAACAAAAGCCAGAAGGGGTCGTGTAACAACACCTCATGGCGTTATAGAAACTCCGGTATTTATGCCGGTAGGTACAGCAGCTACAGTAAAAGCTATGAGAACTGAAGAAGTTAAGGAACTGGGAGCAGAAATCATTCTTTCCAATACTTATCATCTTTACTTGAGACCCGGTCATGAAATCGTTAAGGCCGCAGGTGGTCTTCATAAGTTCATGAATTGGGATAGACCTATCTTGACAGACAGTGGTGGATTCCAGGTATTCAGTCTCGGAGCTATGAGAAAAATCAGAGAAGAAGGTGTAGAGTTCAGATCACATATCGATGGATCAAAGCATATGCTCTCCCCTGAAAAATCCATGGAAGTACAAAACGCTCTGGGATCTGACATTATAATGGCTTTCGATGAATGCGCACCATATCCTGCTGACAGAAGATATGTAAAGGATTCACTTGAAAGAACAACAAGATGGCTCAAGAGATGTAAGGAATATCACAAGAATACAGAAAATCAGGCACTGTTCGGAATTATGCAGGGTGGAATGTATCCTGACCTGCGTAAGGAAAGTGCAAAGCAGATAGTTGAACTGGATTTACCGGGATATGCAGTTGGCGGTCTCAGCGTAGGCGAACCTAAGGAAATTATGTACGAAGTTATGGATGAGTGCGTTGATGAATTACCAAAGGAAAAGCCTAGATATCTCATGGGAGTAGGAAGTCCTGACTGCTTGTTCGAGGGTGTTGAGCGTGGTATCGACATGTTTGACTGCGTACTCCCGACTAGAATTGCAAGACACGGAATGGCAATGACATCAGTGGGAAGAATCAACATCAAGAATGCCAAGCATGAAAAGGATTTTTCACCGCTTGATCCTAATTGCGATTGCTACACATGCAGAAATTATTCCAGAGCATACCTTAGACATTTATTTAAGGCTGATGAAATCTTGTCTTCCATGCTGATGACAAACCATAACTTGCATTTCTTAGTAAAGACTATGGAAAACATCAGAAAGTCCATCGAAGAAGATAGATTCCTGGAATACAAAAAAGAGTTCTATGATGCTTACGGCAGATTCTAATGTCTGAGCAGAAAATGAAAGGCAACATTTAATATGGAAATTTGTAGAGACAGTAATGTTTGCGGTGGTTGCGTCTACCAAGGCGTACCGTACGAAGAACAACTGAAGAATAAGGCAGGCGAAGTAAAAGGTCTGCTTGATAAAAAAGATATTCGTTATGGTGAGTTCTTTGATATTGAACCATCTCCAAACAGATATCATTATAGAAATAAAATGGAATATACCTTTGGTGACATGGAAAAGAACGGCCCGACTACTCTTGGCATGCACAAGAAAAAGCATTTCATGTCTATAATTACAGTAGAGCAATGCCAACTGGTTCATGTTGATTTCAATACAATCCTTAGAGGTGTGTTGGATTTCGTAATAGAAAGAGGCTATTCCCATTACCACAAGAAGAACCACAGAGGTCTTATGAGACATCTCATAGTAAGAAGAGGAGTAAGAACCGGTGAAATCTTGGTAAATGTAGTAACAAGCTCTGAAGAAGGTTTTGATGAAGACGCATTTGTAGAAATGATAAAGCAGCTGCCACTTGAAAACAAGGTGGTGGGCATTTTGAGAACCATCAACGACAGATTGGCCGATGCGGTATACTGTGATGAGCTGAGAGTTTTAGACGGCAGAGATTACTACATGGAAGAAATCCTTGGTCTCAAGTTTAAGGTGAGTGCATTCTCATTCTTCCAGACTAATGTTGAAGCTGTAGAAAAACTTTACTCATATGGTCTTGAGCTTATTGATGATTTCAGCAACAAGACTGCATTTGACCTTTATTGTGGTACAGGTACCATAACTCAGACTTTAGCGAAGAAAGCCAAGAAAGTTATAGGTATAGAACTGGTGGAAGAAGCTGTAGAGGCTGCTAAAGTAAATGCTGAGCTCAATGGTCTTGATAACTGCGAATTTATCGCAGGAGATGTATTTGAAGTACTGAAGACTGTGGAAGAGAAACCCGATGTAATCGTTGTGGATCCTCCTAGGATGGGAATCAAACCTGATGCTCTCGATAAGATTATAGGATATGGTGTGGATCAGATAGTTTACATATCATGTAATCCTAAAACACTGGTTGAGAATTTGTATTATATGCAGTACTACGGATATGATGTAATTTCAGTGAAACCATTTGATAATTTTGCCGGCACTAAGCATTGTGAAGCTGTAGCGTTGTTACAGAAAAGAAAGTAAGATGTTATAAGTAAATAGAACAAATATAAAAATCCCGGTTTATTCAACCGGGATTTAAATTTCACATTTTTAATTGTAATGTTGCATAGAATCAGAAATGATTATTCTTCGATTCCGTTCCATTCTTCCATATCTCTGTTCCATTCAGGATAATCAACCAGAACGTCAGCGCAAGGGTAGTCGATACCCAGGATGCAAACTACAGTACCTTCACTGTCATAAACAGGAGCGAATGCTGACCAGCAGATGTCGTGGTTTGTGCCAGCTTCATCATTGATCCAAGCTGATCTAGCAGCAGCAGTAGCGCCGTCCCAAGCTTCTGTGAACTGAACTTCCCAACCATAGTCTACGCCCCAGTCATCAGGATCTTCGCATCCATCAACTGTGATAGCAAAGCTACCATCGTAACCAGCTTCAACGTCATATGTAATAACATCGTCTACTAATGGTGACATTGCATAGATATAAGTTGCACCACATTCTTCTCTAGCATCCCAGAGATCCTGCATAATATCATTGTATTCAGCATAGTCTCTAGCTTCTCCTGAATTCAGCAGAGCAGCGTATTCATCTCCCCAGCCATCTTCAGTCAGGTCTGCAGCATACTGTTCAACATAGCTTGAAGCCTGATCTTTAACTGCCTGCACGTCAGCAGGAACTTCTTCTGAACCGCCGCATGCAGCCAGTCCAAATGCGAGTACGAGTGCCATAATTGCGATTAATAACTTTTTCATAATTACCTCCTATAATGGAATAAATAAATGTTATAGCAATTTTATCAAATAAAGTGTTGAATTGCAACTTCAAATGTAGAATATTCAGTATTTTTACAATAATTTTGTGGTATAATGTTGCTGTAAATCGGAGGTGAAAAATGAAGACGAAAAATGACGTAATGGAGAGGCTTAAAATGATAGCAAAAGAAGTGCAAGACGATGAAGCTTCTAAGATGAACGCAATGCTTGCACCCGAACCATATGACTGTGATGTGGAGACACTAACCACTATTATCAGATATAAAGCACAACCATGGGAACAAAACCATAGAGGAGAAGTTCACGGAGGTGCTGTTGCCGCCATGTTCGATACTGCGATGGGTATGAGCATTATAGGTCTTTCAGATCGTGACTCCGTTGCAACTGCGGACCTTGATGTTAGTTTCATAAGACCATTCACCGGTGAATATTTCTTATTTGAAGTGAATGTAATCAGATTGGGAAGAACGATGGCCAGAGTCAGAGCATTGGCCAAGGATCAGGCTTCAGGTAAAATACTTGCTTCTGCAACATCGAACTTTGTATATACTGACAGATAGATATAAACATATAATAAATATAGAAAGAAGAAAAAATCGGTATCCTTTTTCGGATACCGATTTACTTTTGTTTAAATATTATTTTGTTATAAGCCCTTCAAGGAAATTACAGATGTTTGAAAGGGCAGCTTCGCCATGGTGTATATTACACTGATATGAGATAATATTCAAAGGTGCCTTTGCTGCGAAAATTTCACATTCGCTGCTATTCATAGTATATTCGAATATTGTTTCTTCTGCTCCGAGTGTGTCAGCGAAGTATGTGGCAAGTTCAGTATTATCTTTAGTAGGCCATGTGAGTTTTGTTTCAGATTTATCATAGTCAATATCGCAAAGACCTGAAGTGGTTTCATAAACTTCGGAGAGTTCATCAAGAACTTCTTTGTCAGTAGCTCTAAATGTTGCTAACAGTTCAAACTGACCATCATTTGTAGATACCTTTGAGATTTCAGCCAGAGCTAAAGATTTTTCCTCTTTTTCTTCTTCTGAATCCTTGTTCTCTTCTGCAACTTCTTCTTTATGATATTTTCCTGTCTTAAGAGTATACATAAGACTGATTATATTATCGCTTGATTCACTGGATATAACAACATCAGGCATATCTGTTTCGGTGAAAGTATACACGAAATTATCTTCAAGCTTTTCAAATTTTTTCTTCATACTATTGTATGAACTTTTGAATTTCTTTTCAAAGCTTGATACATCGTTGGCATCTATAACAACAACTGCAGTTGCTGAAGTAGGAACATATCCGGAGGTGTTTTCACATTCAAAAGAGGCTAATTGGAAAAGCTGCCCGGAGCTTTTTTCTGTAGCCAGCAGATTACCAATAACTTCTACCGGGTTAGGGTAATCACTATCATCTTGATTGAATGGATCATGATAACCGGATATTTTCATTGTTATGGCATATGCAAAAGGATAATGAGGTGCTGCTTCTTCAAGCTGAGTTGTCATGGAAGCTGTCAATGCATTAGAACCTGATGTATAAAGTTCGATATCATCATTTTGCTTCATGTTTATGAAATGATCGGTTACAACGTATTTAGAAGGAACAGCCTTTGCACCATTAAAAGCACCATTATCTGTTTCTGTAATTATTAAAGTTATATCTCCATGCTCCAAAGGTCCCAGCAAACTTGTCAATGAGATAGAAAGACTCTGTAGGGAATTACTAAAGTTTTTAGTGTCTATCGTGCACTGAAGTGTAGTCGAATCTGCTTTTTTTCCGCCTTCTGTTGCAGGGTTTTTAAGAACCATATAGCTTGACTCGTTAGAGATGACTTTTATATCATTCTTACTTGCCCATGACAGAAGATATTCGGAAATAAGTTCGTATTCACCGGTGGAACCGGAAAACGTAGATGTCAACTCCTCATAAGTTGAATTTAGTGATTCGTTAAGCTCCTTTTGTCTGTCAGCACTGGCCGAACCGCAACCTGATAGTACAGTTGAAAGCACTAATACACCAAGTATAAAAAATACGAAAATCTTCTTCATATTTTATATTTCTCCTTGTTTATTCTAAGAATTATTAATATAATGAATAATAATATAATATCATAATTAAATAATAAAATGTAGAGATTAAGTGAACTTTAACTAAAATATATAAGGAGATAGCTATGGAAACTCAGAACTTTATAATTAGAGAAACTGAATTTAGGGACTATGAATATTTTGCGATTTGGGAAAAGGATCCAGTTGTAACAAAGTTTCTTTCTTTTGACGAAGAAAGATCTTATGAGGATGTAGTTACAGAAGGACTTTATAATAAGTTTAGTGCTGAGAGAATGGACTTTACAATTGTAGAAAGAGATACAGATAAGCCTATAGGAAGAATATATATATCCAGAATAGACAGACACAGTGACTCTTTGGACATAACAAAGTTCTATATCGGAGATTCTCAGATGTGGGGAAAAGGCGTTGGCAGAGAAATTATGAACGAAGTTCTTGAATACTGCTTTACTTTCCTTCATATGGAAAGAGTAACTCTTGATTATTACACAGGAAACAAGAGAGCATCATCATTATATGAAAGTCTCGGTTTCAAGAGTGAGGGAGTAGCAAGAAATGCCACAAAGAAAGATGGAAGATACTACGACCTCAATTTAATGTCAATGCTCAGAAGCGAGTTTTTTGGAGATAAGGGCAAGTAAAACAAATACGATTTGTATAATTAATGAGTGACGAAAAACATAATTATGTTAACAAAAAGCCTCGGGTTATAATCCGAGGCTTTTGTAATGCAAAAAGAACAATAAAATACATAAATCGATGTTGACTACGTCCGTATTTTGTGTATAATTTTCTTTGGAATCTATATATGGACCCATATATAGTGTATTCGAAACATAATAGCTAACATTAATTTAATTGATTAAATCGATATAGAACCATGTATTGTAAGGAGTAAGATTATGAGTCAGATTAAACAGATTATCAAGAGAGATGGTAGAACAGTTGATTTTGACAGCAATAAAATCGCTGAGGCTATCTACAAAGCCGCAGAAGTATTGGGCGGCAGAGACCGTGACATGGCTAATTTCCTGTCAAAGCAGGTAGAATTATACCTGACTGAAATATGTCACAACGAAACACCTACAGTAGAACAGATTCAGGACGCAGTAGAAAAAGTACTTATTGAAAACGGTCATGCAAGAACTGCCAAGGAATTTATCCTTTACAGAGCAGAACGTACAAGAGTAAGAGATATGAACACTCGTCTTATGAAAACGTTTGAAGATCTGACTTTTAAAGATGCTAAGGATAACGATACTAAACGTGAAAATGCAAATATCGATGGCGATACAGCTATGGGTACAATGTTAAAGTACGGTTCAGAAGGCGCTAAACAGTTCTATGAAATGTTTGTACTCAAGCCTGTTCATGCTAAGGCTCACAGAGAAGGCGATATCCATATTCATGATATGGACTTCCTTACGCTTACTACTACATGTTGTCAGATAGATATAGAAAAACTTTTCAAAGGTGGATTCTCAACAGGACATGGATTCCTGAGAGAGCCTAACGATATCCAGAGCTATGCAGCACTGGCTTGTATAGCAATTCAGTCAAACCAGAACGATCAGCATGGCGGTCAGAGTATTCCTGACTTTGACTACGGTATGGCTAATGGTGTTAAGAAGACATTCAGAAAGCTGTATTGGACAAACATGGGTAAAATGCTCAACCTGCTTTTCGATATTGAAGATGGTGTAGAAAAGACTAAGGCTATCGGTGCTGAAATTATGGAAAAGCACGGAATCTTCCCAATCATCGCTGACGATAACAATTATAAAGCAATAGAAAGAGAATACCTGAAGGAACTGATTGACGAAAAGTATATAGATAGACTTCAGCAGAAGACTACTAAATATGCTAACCAGGAAATCAAGAGAGCAACTTATCAGGCAATGGAAGCATTCGTACATAACTTAAATACAATGCATTCAAGAGCCGGTGCTCAGATTCCGTTCTCATCAATCAACTACGGAACAGATACATCCCCTGAAGGAAGACTGGTTACAGAAAACATCATGCTGGCTACAGAAGCAGGATTAGGTAACGGAGAAACAGCTATCTTCCCAATCCATATCTTTAAGATTAAGGAAGGTATCAACTATAATCCGGAAGATCCTAACTACGACATGTTCAAGCTGGCGTGCAGAGTATCCGCTAAGAGATTGTTCCCTAACTTCTCATTCCTGGATGCTCCGTTCAACCTTGCTTACTATAACCCTGAAGATCACAATACAGAAGTTGCATATATGGGTTGCAGAACAAGAGTAATCGGAAATCATTACGATCCTTCAAGAGAAGTAGTAGGCGGAAGAGGAAACTTGAGCTTTACATCAGTAAACCTTCCTAGAATTGCTATCAAGGCTCATGGAGATATCGATATTTTCTTCGAAGAACTGGAAAGAAAAGTTGACCTCTGTGCTAATCAGTTGATGGAAAGATACAAGATCCAGGCGTCAAAGAAAGTTAAGAACTATCCGTTCCTGATGGGACAGGGCATTTGGTTGGATTCAGATAAGCTGAAGCCTGAAGATTCCGTTGCTGAAGTTCTGAAGCACGGAACTCTTACAGTAGGATTTATCGGTCTGGCAGAATGTCTCAAGGCACTTCTGGGCAGCCACCACGGTGAATCTGCGGAAGCTCAGAGACTGGGTCTTGAAATTATCGGCTTCATGAGAAAGAAGATGGATGAGTATACTAAGGAAACCGGATTCAACTATACACTCATCGCTACTCCTGCAGAAGGCCTTTCAGGAAGATTCGTAAGAATCGACAGAGCTAGATACGGAGTAATCGAAGGCGTTACAGACAGAGATTACTACACTAACTCATTCCATGTGCCTGTTTACTACAACATCAATGCGTTCGATAAGATTAAACTGGAAGCTCCTTATCATGCACTGACAAATGCAGGACATATTACATATGTTGAACTGGATGGAGACCCTTGTAAGAACCTGGATGCATTTGAACAGGTAGTAAGATGCATGAAGGAAAGCGGAGTGGGTTATGGTTCCATCAACCATCCTGTAGACAGAGACCCTGTTTGCGGATACACAGGAATTATCGACAATGAATGTCCTCACTGTCACAGAACTGAGGAAGATGGAGATCAGGGATTCGAAAGAATCAGACGTATCACCGGATACCTGGTGGGAACAATGGACAACTGGAACGATGCAAAGACTTCAGAAGAAGCAGACAGAGTTAAGCATAGTCTTGACAGCGAAATGGAGACTTTATAAATGAATAAGGCTGATTCGTTGAGATTAGCCGGCATAGTGAGAGAATCAATCGTTGACGGCCCGGGCATCAGATTTACAGTCTTTTGTCAGGGCTGTCCGCATGCATGCGAAGGATGTCATAATCCTGAAACACATGATTTCGCCGGCGGTAAAGATGTCAGCATTGAGAGATTGCTGGAAGAAATAGATAAGAACAAGCTACTTGCGGGAGTAACTTTCTCGGGGGGAGAGCCGTTCTGTCAGCCTGAAGGGTTTGTTGAACTTGGAAAAAGAGTTAAAGAAAGAGGCCTTAACATAACTGTATTCAGCGGATATACTTTGGATGAACTCAAGACAATGAGTGTGCAAAGTGCAGCTGTCGCTGAGCTTTTAGAACTTACTGATATACTGATTGATGGTCCTTTCCAAAAGGACTTAAAGGACTTAACACTTCAGTTTAGAGGAAGCAGTAATCAGAGAGTTATAGATATGAATGCGACCAGAAAGTGCGGAGAAGTCACTATTTGGAAGGGCTAGAGAGATTATATTATTATTTGAAATATAGCAGAAAAAAGTTCTTGTGTTTGCTTTTTTCTTGTGCTATAATGTCATTTGTTCGAGTCTGTGAAGACTTGGACAGAATATTTAAAAGAAATTGCGAAAGCTTTTAGATACTATACGTATAAGGAGGTGCGGCAGATGTCAAGAAAGTGTGAAGTATGCGGAAAAGGTCAGGTTTCCGGAAACAACGTGTCCCATTCAAACAGACACACAAGAAGAAAGTGGAATGCTAACGTTCAGACTGTAAGAATCGATGACAACGGAACAGTTAGAAAAGCTAAAGTATGCACTAGATGCTTAAGATCAGGCAAAGTAAACCGTGCCATCTAATTTAATTTAAAAAATCGGCGCTCACCAATGGTGAGCGCTTGTTTTTTTATGTAGCTTACTTTTTTAAAAGCATAATTCCCAGTATAACCAAGGACCAACTTAAAATCAGAACCCAATATTTTAGGGGAAGAATCAGAGCCAGCAAAGTGAAAACGCCAAGAATCACCATTGCGGCACCTATTTTTGAGTTCTTGCATTTGGATTTTGGTTTCTTTCTTGGTCTGGCGCAACATTGTTGATCAAATTTTTTCATGTAACTTCTCCTCTTGTCATATTATGAAAGAAGGATAAAGATTGTGACAAATGATATTTATATGATAAAATACAGATAAACATGAGCATAATAACAGGAGAATGAAAATGTTTGATATGGAAACAAAGCTTGGAGAAATACATTTTTCTCAAGGCATTATAAATAAAATAGTTTTAAAAGCAGCTGAAAGTTATGACGGCAAAGTTATTCTTCATAACTATAAGGGCAAATATATGGATATGATGCCGGGACTCGCATCAAAAATGAATTTGTACGATGAAAGTACCGGCAGTGTTGAGTTTGCTCAAAATGAAGATGGATATACTCTCAAAGCACATATTGTTCTAAAGTTCGGTACAAGTATTAAGATGGTTACTGAAGGAATGATAGATAGTATTTATGAGAATGCCGAAAAAATTTTGGGGAAAAAGCCGGCAAAGGTAACTGTTGTGGTTACAGGAATTTTATCCAAAAATATAGCCAAGAGACATATAGAGGTAAGTAAATAGTGAAACTTAATGACAAGGTGACAGAACTGAAGGGACTCGGACCTAAAAAAGCAGAGGCCCTTGAAAAACTCAATATAAAAACCCTTGAAGATCTAATGTTATTCTTTCCGAGAGAATATGAAAACAGAAAGAATAAAGTTAAAATATGCGATTTAAAGGTAGATCAACCTGCAGTGGTTAAGGGAAGAGTGTTGTCATTGGTCAGCGATAAGTATAAATACGGAAGAAAACAACTGCTGCGACTGCTGGTTACTGACGATACCGGAGTTATGGAAGTTGTTTTTTTTAATGCAAAATATTTAGTAAGTAGCTTTAAAAAAGGTAGTGAATATTTATTTTATGGCAAACCATCAATGAATTTCGGTAAAATTCAAATGGTGCATCCGGAATTTAGCAAGGATGAAGAAACGGGAGAAGGGATTCTACCTATTTACCCTCTGACAAAGGGAATAACTCAAAAGGAAATGAGACAGTGGCAGAAGGCTATAGCAAGTCTTTACAGCGAGGCTGAAGAATTTCTTGATAAAGAGATAGTTGATCGTAACAGGCTGTGTAGTTTGGAATATGCTTTGGGAAACGTTCATTTTCCTGAGGAGAAGCAGAAACTGCTGGAAGCAAAATACAGACTGGTATTTGATGAACTCATAGTATTGCAAACCGGATTGTTTGCAGCAAGACAAAATATAAAAAATGGAGAAAACGGGATTGCATTTTCAAAATCCGTTGATGTTTCACCATATATTGATGCGATGCCATATTCATTGACTTCAGCCCAAAAGAGATGTGTTAATGAAATCCTTGAAGATTTAGAAAGTAACCGAATGATGAACAGACTTGTACAGGGAGATGTAGGCTCCGGAAAAACTGCGGTTGCAGAGATCGCAATGTACAAGGCAGTAAAAAGCGGATATCAAGCTGCACTTATGGCTCCTACTGAAATTCTTGCAAGGCAGCATTTCGAGGGAATAAAAGAGAGCTTTGCACGGCATGGTATTACGGTGGGCTTTTTATCAGGCAATATGAAAGCCTCTGAAAAACGCGAAGTTTTGGAAGACCTCAAAGTTGGAAAGATTCAGGTGTTGGTGGGAACTCATGCCATTATTCAGCCTGATGTTTCTTTTGAAAAACTTGGACTTGTAATCACCGATGAACAACATAGATTCGGTGTGGGTCAAAGGATAAAGCTTAAGGAAAAAGGAGAAAATCCTAATATATTGGTTATGACAGCTACGCCTATACCAAGAACCCTCGCAGTGATTTTGTATGGAGATTTGGATATTTCCATTATTGACGAACTTCCTCCGGGCAGACAGAAGATAAGCACAAGAACAGTAACTTCTGAAACACGAGAAAAATGTTATGACTTCGTTGGTAAACAGTTGGATGCCGGAAGGCAGGCATACGTGGTTACACCTTTAATAGAGGATTCTGATGTGCTTGATGTAAAATCTGCAGAACAAACTGCCGAAGAGTTGAGCGAAAGGTTTAATAAATATAATGTCGCATTGATTCATGGAGGGATGAAGCAAGCAGAAAAAGATGAAATAATGGAAAGCTTCTATAATGGTGATATAGATGTACTGGTTGCCACCGTTGTAATAGAGGTCGGAATAAATGTTCCCAATGCTTCTGTAATAGTTATCGAAAATGCCGAAAGATTTGGCCTTGCTCAGCTGCATCAGCTCAGAGGTCGCGTGGGAAGAGGAAAACACAAATCATATTGCTTCCTGGTTTTAGAAGGCAAATCGGAAGTGGCAATGAAAAGATGTGAAATCATGGAAAGCTCATCAGATGGCTTTTACATATCGGAAGAAGATTTGAAACTTAGAGGACCGGGAGAAATCTTCGGTACGAGACAGCATGGACTTCCTGACTTGAACATTGCCGATTTGGCGAAACATTTAGACGTTCTTGAAAATGCAAAGAAAGAAGCGAAAAATATTTTAGAAAAAGATCCATATCTGGAAAACGTTGAAAACCAAGGTTTGAAGCGAAGAATAATACATCTTTTCGGTAAGGATATGACATTAGATCTATAGCATGGGAAATGACGGAAACGCAAGGAATTATTGCTTGTAATACTTTTGTTCTCACGGGTTAAATTAGTATTACAGGAGGTGAGAAACAATGTCATTACAGGATAAAACAAATGTCAGCGCAAAGCCGGCATTAAAGAACTTGAAGACTGAGATTGCCAACGAGCTGGGTCTTGCGAACTATGATCAGACAGATAAGGGAAACCTTACAGCGAGACAGAATGGTTATGTTGGAGGCTATATGACCAAGAGATTGGTTGAAATGGCTGAGCAGCAGATGTCAGGTAAATAACCGTGTCAATGCAGTAATAATGCAATAGACTAAATGAAAAGAGAGATATTTGCACTTAATGTGAATATCTCTTTTTCAATTGGGGTAGATATATTTTTTCTTTAGTGCTAGAATTAGGAAAGATGAAATTAGGAGGAAAATTATGCGTATAATAGCAGGTGAATATAAAGGTAGAAAGCTGGAGTCCCCGGCTGACAATTCAGTTAGACCTACAACTGATAAAGTAAAGGAAGCTCTCTTCAGTATTCTGGCAGACAGAATGTGGGGCAGCAGAGTTCTTGATCTTTTCTCAGGTACAGGCAATCTTGGGATAGAAGCTCTCAGTAGAGGCGCCGCAGAGTGCGTTTTCTGCGATAGCTCAAGAGATAGTCTCAGACTTATAAAAGCAAATATAGCTCATTGCAAAGCGCAGGAAGGCGCAAGAGTTGTACCGGGTGATTTCAAGAAGACTTTAATGAACCTTGATGGTCAGTTTGATATCATATTGCTGGATCCACCTTATGATAAGGGATTCATTGAACCTGCTTTTGAACTTATAAGACAGCAGAATCTTCTGGCTGAAGATGGAGTGATTGTTGCAGAACACAGAAAAGAAGAAGACCTTCCTGATGAATTACACGGCTTTGTAAAGGAAAAAGAACGTAGATATGGCATAATCAAGTTATCAATATATTGTTGAATAGAGTAGTCTTACATGGTATAATTAACTAGTATTAGTGGGAGGACTGACAGATGTATACGAAAGCTCTTTATACCGGCTCCTTTGACCCGCTGACTAACGGGCATTTGAATATTATAGAGAGAGCGGCTAAGCTTTATGATGAACTTACAATAGGGATTATAGTAAATCCTTCCAAGAAAGCCATGTTTTCATTGGAAGAAAGAAAGTCCATGATTGAAGAAACCTTGAGTCATTTAAACAATGTGAAAGTTGAATTCTTTTCAGGACTTCTGGCTGATTTTGTCAATGAAAACGGATTTAACGTAGTAGTTAGGGGACTACGAGCTGCTATGGATTTCGAATATGAAATCCAGATGGCACATATGAATGCAAGACTGTTCAATGAACAGGTGGAGACTGTATTTCTGATGACGGATCCAAATTATTCATTTATCAGTTCCAGTATGATGAAAGAGGTTCACACACTGGGAGGATCAATTGAAGGTTTGGTACCTGAAGTAATACTTAAAAGAATGAATGAAAAAATTGAAGGTTAATGACAGGAGGTCAAAATGAGAGTTTTAGAACTTTTGGAAGAAATTGAAGAAATAGTTGATACAGCGGCCGGTTTTCCACTGACAGGAAAAATCATGGTTGACTCACAGGAACTCCTGGAGATCGTAAGAGAAATCAGAGCTGAGCTTCCTGATGAAATTCAGCAGGCACAGTGGATTAAGAACGAAAGAGAAAGAATTATTGCTGAAGCTAAGACTCAGTATGAGGCAGTAATCGATGATGCACAGAAGCAGGCAGATACTCTTGTTGAAAATAACGACATCACGATCAAGTCAAAGATGAGAGCTGATGAACTGATGAGAGTCACAGAAAACACTGCTAAGCAGCTGAAAATCGGTACATACGAATACCTGGACAGCATTCTTTACAGTTTCCAGGGTAAGATGGAACACCTTAGCTCCATCTATTTCGGAGAAATGTTCACAAGCATTGAAAAGGCATTTGATGACATCAATTCAGCTCTTGCAGCCAACAGAGATGAACTGAAAGATATGGCATACAGAGCACAGATGAATGCAGAAGAAATGCCGGAACCATCACCAATTCCGGATTACGAAAAATAAATCTATGCATAACATATATCCATGGTCTATGAAATAAAATGGACCATGGATATTTTTAATTTTGGAAGAAAAAAAGTATTAGCAACTTTGCTGACTATTTGTTGTTGCTTGCTCATGATTATATTTCCTCAGACTGCATTGTTCTCTGCGAGAAATGCCATATCTTTGTGGCTTACGGATGTTTTACCCGCATTGCTGCCGTTTTTTATATGTGCTAATTTCTTGCAGAATATAGATGTTACAAAACATTTAAGTGCAGGAGTGTTTCCATTTGTCATGAGCGTTTTGTCGGGGTATCCAATGGGAAGCAAAATAGTCGGAGATCTTAGGAGAAAAAACGATATATCTCTCAAAGAGGCTATGAGACTCATGAGCTTTTGTAATACATCAGGACCTGCTTTTATAATTGGAGCAGTTGGCGTTGGAATGTTAGGAACGAGTGTTGGTGGTGCAATAATAGCATTCTCACATTATAGCGGAGCTTTAATAAACAGATTCGTATATAGTAAATTTATAAAAGCAGAAAGATATGAATCTGTCAGCATTACTATAGGGAACACCCCTATTCAAGAGGCTTTGACAGATGCTATACAAATGTCTTTGAAATCCTTGGGAATAATCCTTGCGTACATTGTTATTTTTATGTTTGCCACTGATATGTTGGAGTTTTTAGGCATATTATCCTTTTCGGATAGTGATGGGATGAGTGCACTGATAAAAGGAATCTTTGAAATGACTGTAGGATGTGAGGCTGTATCTGAGGTGGCAGATGTAACGATAGGGGTTAAAACTGTTTTATGTACTTTTATTTTGTCTTGGGGAGGGTTATCTATTTTCGGACAAACCATGAGCATGCTTTCGGGTTCGGGGATAAGTGCCGGATACATTTTATTAACTAAGATTACTCATGGACTTTTTTCGGCAGGGATAGCTTTCGTCATCACACTATTTATGTTATGATACCATTATGAAAATTACAGGAATAACAGCAGAATACAATCCGTTACATAACGGACACAAATTTCATATAGAAAAAACACGAGAATTGACAGAAGCAGACTGCATTGTTGCGGTAATGAGCGGTAATTTTACCCAGAGAGGAGAAGCTGCCATTCTTGACAAATGGGAACGAAGCAAGCTGGCTGTAGACAATGGTGTGGACTTAGTATTGGAACTCCCATTTGTGTATGCGTGCAGCAGAGCAGAATCCTTTGCAAGTGGAGCCGTAGATATTTTGCAAGGCATAGGCGCAACATCTATTTCTTTTGGTAGCGAAAGCGGTGATATTTCAGCGCTTAATGATCTGATAACATCGATAGAGGATAATGCTGATTCTATCGAGCGTGAAAGAATTGGAATTATGAAGTCCGGAACTTCTTTTGCTAAGGCGGGAGAAATGGCAGTTGAACAAATCTTGGGAACCGAAGCTGCCAAGCTTATGGTGTCACCAAATAATATTCTCGCATTGGAATATCTTAAGAGAATAACTTATTGGAATAAACAGGGACATGACATCGAAGCTATTACCGTAAAACGCCACGGATCAGGATATCATGGCATTAATGAAGAAGCGGGATTTGCAGGAGCATCGGCAATACGAAAGATGAGATCCAAAGTGCATTTTTCAGAGTATGTACCTGAAGACGTGGCAGAAGCCTTGGAAAAGGCCTTCTCTTACGGTGATGGAAAAGGTGCGCTTTTGCATATGGAAGAAGAGATGTTTCGACTCTTACGAGGTGAAGTCGTTAAAAGCCCACCTGAGGAATTGAGAAAGGTCTTTTGTATGGGTGAAGGCCTTGAGAATAAATTAAAAAAAGAAATAGTAAAGGCTGAAAGCTTAAGCGATTTTGTTGACTCTTTGGTTTCAAAAAGATATACAGAGGCAGCAATAAGACGTCTTTTGGTATATGTGCTATTGGGAATAAAAGAATACGAACCTTCGAAAGCCGTATACGGCAGAGTTCTGGCTGCGGGAGAGAAAGGGAGGAAGTTGCTGGGAGACTTAAGAAAATCCGATGAACATATGCCTTTGATTACCAATATCAATAAAGATGAAATTGAGAATGGGGAAGTGCAGGACTGCGTGGCTTATGATATTTTAGCGGCGGACATGTACAATGTTCTTTTGAACAGGGATTTGTATAGCTTTTCGGATAGAGTGAGAAGACCATATATGGCAGGAATTTAATGGTTTATTTGGTGGATAAATAAGGCAAAACTCTTGAAAATGTAAGCTCTAAGTTGTATAATGTACGTTAGGTATTTATGCAATGCCTTAATCAACGTTTATTATTTAATTGAAAATATGGAGGAAATCGTAAATGAAAGTTTTAGTAATCAACTGCGGAAGTTCATCACTGAAGTATCAGGTACTGGACATGACTAATGAAGTACTGATGTGTAAAGGTCTGGTAGAAAGAATCGGAATGGAAGGTTCACAGATTACTCACGAAAAGATCGGAATGGACAAGTTCAAGAACGTAGTTCCTATGGATGACCATAAGGATGCTATCTCTCACGTTCTGATGGCTATCCAGGATGCTAACCACGGTGTTGTTAAATCAATGGATGAAATCGGTGCAGTAGGACACAGAGTTGTTCATGCGGGCGAAAAGTTTGCTCATTCAGTACTGATCGACGATGCAGTTAAGGCTGCACTGGAAGAGTGCGTAGATCTGGCACCTCTCCACAACCCACCAAACCTGCTGGGTATCGCTGCATGTCAGGAACTGATGCCAAACACTCCAATGGTTGGCGTATTCGATACAGCTTTCCATCAGACTATGCCTCCTGAATCATACATTTACGCTATTCCTTATGAATACTATCAGAAGCACGGTATCAGAAGATACGGCTTCCACGGAACAAGCCATAAGTATGTAGCAGAAAGAGCTGCTGACATCCTGAACGTAAATCTGGATGACCTGAAACTGATCACTTGCCACCTGGGTAACGGAGCATCAGTATCAGCTATCAAGAGAGGCGTTTGTATCGATACGTCAATGGGATTCACTCCACTTGAAGGTCTCGTAATGGGAACAAGATCAGGTGATATCGACCCTGCTATCGTAACATACATCAGAGAAAAAGAAGGTCTGGAACCAGGCGTAGCTAACGAAATCCTGAACAAGAAGTCAGGCGTTCTGGGCATCTCCGGAGTATCAAGTGACTTCAGAGATCTGGAAGCTGCTGCTGAAGAAGGAAACGAAAGAGCTTTGCTGGCTCTGAAGGTGTTCGCTCACAAAGTAAGATTCTACATCGGAGCTTACATTGCTGAAATGAACGGCGTAGATGCTATCATCTTCACTGCAGGCGTTGGTGAAAACGATATCGCTATGAGAGACATCATCTGTAACGATCTGGGCAACCTGGGAATCAAGCTTGACCTGGTTAAGAACAAGGTTAGAGGTAAGGAAATGATCATCTCAAGAGATGACTCAAAGGTTAAGATCATCCTGATCCCTACTAACGAAGAATTAATGATCGCTAGAGATACTTACAACATCGTAAAGGCTCTGTAAACAAAGTTTTAGACATAACTAAAAAAACTGTTGACAAGTTATGCCTTGCGACTGTATACTTTAATGGTTGCAAATTATCCATGCGGATTAATAGATCCGATGGAAGAAACATATACACTAAGGAGCAAAAGGAGGTGTAGAAATGGCAGTACCTAAGAGAAGAACTTCAAAGGCTAAGAGAGATATGAGAAGATCTCCTAACATGAAGAAAGTAGCACCTGGACTTTCAATTTGTCCACAGTGCCACGAGCCAAAGCTTCCGCATAGAGTTTGCCCTAACTGTAACTACTACAATGGTAAAGAAGTTGTTGCTTCAGAAATGTAGTTCAGAGGCCAAAGTGGAATTAAAAAGTAAAGGACAGCATCCTGATTTCAGGATGCTGTTTTTTTATTCAAAATATGGATTAGATGCGTCCCATGTGTTAGAATTGCTTTTGAAATAAGAATTTCTATATATAAGAGTATTTCAGGAGAAGTAGAAGGATGAAACGAAGTGCAAAAGGCAACATGTTGTTATTTATGGCGGCCCTTATTTGGGGGTGTGCTTTAGTTGCTCAAAAAGCCGGAATGTCTCATCTGGGACCTTTTGGATTTACTGCTATAAGATGTACTCTTGGCGGAGTTGTGTTGCTTCCACTGATTTGGAGCATAGATAGGAAGAAGAGCGCGGAAGAGAAAGCACGTGAAGTTGGGGCAAAGAAGACCGTTATTGGTTCTGTGTGTTGTGGATTGGTTCTAACATCTCTTATTTTATTTCAGCAATTCGGTTTGCCTTATACTACAGTCGGCAAAGCGGGCTTTATTACTGCTCTATACATACTACTTACACCTGTTATGGGGATTTTTCTGGGCAAGAAAGCCGGTAAAAATTTATGGATTGGCGTAGCTATAGGGCTTGGCGGAATGTACATGCTTTGTCTTTATGAAGGTATTTCATCTTTAACCTTCGGAGATTTGATGATGTTATGTGCTGCAGTGATGGCGGCGGCTCATATACATGTTATCGATCATTTTGTTCAAGAAATAGATCCGGTGAAACTTTCAGCATATCAATTTATATTTACGGGAATGATATGTGTTATACCGATGTTTATATTTGAAGATATAAGTATGGAAGCTATTGTGGATTGTGCTATACCTATTTTATATGCAGGTATAATTTCATGCGGACTTGGGTATACTTTCCAAGTGATAGGACAGAAAGGGACAGATCCCAGCCTTGCCAGTTTGATATTGTCGCTTGAGACGGTATTCTCCTTATTGGCGGGATGGATTTTCTTCCATGAAGTGTTGAGTGTAGCTGAATATATAGGCTGTGGCTTAATGTTCATCGCTATAATTGTCTCACAGCTACCGGACAAAAAAGAAATTGATAATACAAAAAATAACCATTGACATTTGGAGTAAATTGGTATACTATTGATTCAACAATAGGGAGTAGCAGGCACGGCATGTGTTTACGCTATCGTCAACGCGATGAGAAATCATCCGGTACGTAATGAAACTGCGAGACTTTTGTTGCACGTTAATTTGTGCAATAAAAGTCTCTTTTTTATTTTGAAAGGATGTTTAACATGAAGGAATTTTATCAGATGACAGAAAATGATGTCAGACTTGAGCTTAATGGCTCGTTGGAACCGTTGTCAGATGAACAAATTAAAGAAAACATTGCAAAATACGGATCAAATGAATTAGCTGAAGGGAAAAAGAAATCAACTTTAATGATTTTCTTAGAGCAGTTTAAAGATTTTCTCGTAATTATACTTATCATCGCAGCTGTAGTTTCAGGCGTTCTTGGCGATTTTGAAAGTACTATAGTTATCTTGGTTGTAATAACTATCAATGCTATTTTAGGAACAGTACAGACATTGAAAGCGGAGCAATCTCTTGACAGTCTGAAAAAGATGTCAGCTCCGGAAGCTAAGGTGTTTAGAAGCGGACAGTTCGTTAAGATTCCGGCATCACAGATTACTGTGGGTGATTTAGTAAGTCTTGAAGCAGGAGATTTCGTTCCGGCTGATGGCAGAATTATAGCTAATGCAGGTATGAAAATCGATGAAAGTGCACTTACCGGAGAGAGCCTTGGGGTTGAAAAAGATCCTGCTGTCATAGAGGGCCAAGCTCCTCTTGGAGACAGACTTAACATGGTGTATTCGGGAAGCTTCGTAACTTACGGTAGAGGCGAATTTATTGTAACCTCAATAGGTATGGAAACTGAAGTTGGTAAGATTGCAACATTGCTTAAGACTACTTCAGAAAAGAAAACACCTCTTCAGGTGAATTTGGACAACTTCGGCAAAAAGTTATCCATACTGATACTGATATTCTGTGGAATACTTTTTGGCCTCAGCGTATTCAGAGGCGAGCCCATCGGTGATGCTTTCATGTTTGCTATCGCGTTGGCAGTAGCAGCAATTCCTGAAGCCCTTAGCTCAATTGTAACAATCGTATTGTCGTTTGGTACTCAGAAAATGGCTAAGGAACATGCCATTATCAGAAAGTTGCAGGCTGTTGAAGGGCTGGGAAGTGTGTCTGTTATCTGTTCAGATAAGACAGGAACACTTACTCAGAATAAGATGACAGTAGAAGGGTACTATGTTCATGGCAAGCAGATAGATGCGGCAGATATAAATGAAGAAGATATTGCTGCGATGCAACTTCTTGATGCCAGCATGCTTTGTAATGATGCGTCTATCGCGGAGGGCAAAGAAATAGGAGATCCTACTGAAACAGCTCTTATTAATTTAGGAATAAAGATTGGAAGATCTTATGAAACTGCAAGAAATGATAACCCTAGAGTTTCTGAAATTCCATTTGACAGCGATAGAAAATTGATGTCAACATGTAATGAACTGAAAGAAAATTTCGGTCCTGAAATAAAGTCAGTCGAAACGGTAATGATTACCAAGGGTGCAGTAGATGTCCTTCTCAATAGAGTAAGTAAAATACAGACTGCCGAAGGCATCAAAGACATAAATGAAGAGGATAAAAAGGCCATTGAAAAGTGCAACAGTGACTTTTCCAAGAATGGTCTCAGAGTTTTGGCATTTGCATATAAAAAGGTTGCAGACGGATTTGAGCCGGGTATTGATGACGAGAACGACATGGTATTTTTGGGACTCATCTCAATGATGGACCCTCCTAGAGAAGAATCCATGGCAGCAGTTGCTGACTGTATCAGCGCAGGCATTAAACCGGTAATGATAACAGGTGACCACAAGGTTACTGCTGCAGCAATTGCCAAGAAAATCGGAATTCTCAAAGAAGAATCCGAAGCAGTTGAGGGTGCTGTTATCGACAATATGAGTGATGAAGAACTGCGCAAATATGTTGAAAATATTTCAGTATATGCAAGAGTTTCTCCTGAACACAAAATCAGAATCGTTAGAGCATGGCAGGACAAGGGCAATATCGTAGCCATGACAGGAGATGGTGTAAATGATGCGCCGGCACTTAAACAGGCTGATATAGGTGTAGCCATGGGCATTACAGGAAGTGAAGTTTCCAAAGATGCAGCAGCGATGGTGCTGACTGACGATAACTTTGCTACTATAGTTAAGGCGGTAGAAAACGGCAGAAACATTTATAAGAACATCAAGAACTCCATATTATTCCTGCTCTCAGGTAACTTCGGAGCTATCTTGACAGTATTATATGCTTCAATATTTGCATTGCCTGTACCGTTCGCACCTGTACACCTGCTGTTCATCAACTTATTGACTGACAGCTTACCGGCAATCGCCCTCGGTCTTGAACCACACAGCAAAGAACTGATGAATGAAAAACCACGTCCTGCTAATGAATCTATCTTGACTAAGTCATTCTTGTCACAGATAGGTATTGGTGGACTTTCCATCTGTATTATGACAGTAATTGCGTTCCTGATGGGACTCAACGGATGGTTTACAGCAGCAGAACTTGGTGGAAGTGCACTGCTTGGAAGTACAATGGCCTTTGGAACTCTCTGTATCAGCAGACTTTTCCATGGCTTCAACTGCAAGTCAGATAAACCTGTAGTATTTACTAAGGCATTGTTCAACAATAAGGCTCTGTGGGGGGCGTTCATAGTTGGAATGGTACTGATAACTGCAGTGCTTTGCATACCGGCAGTAGACCACATTTTCAAAGTGGAAACTCTCGGACTTTCGCAGCTTCTGACAGTATACGGATTGGCGTTCCTGAATATTCCTGTAATACAGTTGATTAAATGGGTGCAGATGAAGATTAAGAAATAAAATTTAAAAGGGGATTATAATAAAAAAGAGACCTTTCATAAGGTCTCTTTTGTGTTGGCTAAATATTAGTCTTCCAGAATTTTCAGCAGTTCTTCTGCAATCTGTACTGCGTTAGTTGCAGCGCCCTTTCTGATGTTGTCGGCTACAACCCAGATATTCAGACCGTTGTCTACTGAAAAGTCTCTTCTGATACGGCCTACGTATACAGGGTCAGTTCCTGCTGCTGTCAGTGCCAGTGGGTATACGTTGTTAGTAACGTCGTCCTGAAGAACGATTCCCGGAGCGTTTCTGAACAGTTCGAAGATGTCTTCCATTTCAAACGGTTTTTCCAGTTCGATGTTGATGGATTCGCTGTGGGAATCAAATACAGGAACTCTAACTGTAGTAGCAGTTACCTTGATGTCATCGTCGCCCAGGATCTTGTGAGTTTCGTTGATCATCTTCATTTCTTCCTTAGTGTATCCGTTTTCTGTGAAAACGTCGATATGAGGCAGGCAGTTTCCTGCGATAGGGTGAGCATATGCCTGAAGTGGTTCGTCCTTGCCTTCAAGTCCGTTCTTCAGATCTGTGATACCCTTAACGCCTGAACCGGATACAGCCTGGTAAGTTGAGTAAATAACTCTCTTGATTCCGTATTTGTCCTGAAGTGGCTTCAGAGCAACCATAGCCTGGATTGTTGAGCAGTTAGGGTTAGCAATGATACCCTTGTTCCATTCGATATCCTGAGGGTTTACTTCAGGAACTACCAGAGGAACGTTTTCATCCATTCTCCACTGGCTGCTGTTATCTACAACAACAACGCCCTTTGAAGCAGCGATAGGTGCGAACTTAGCGCTTGTGCCGCCGCCTGCTGAAAACAGTGCGATGTCGATTGGTTTGTCAAATGAGTTTTCAGTCAGTTCTTCAACGATGTAGTCTTTGCCTTTGAACGTCAGTGTCTTGCCGGCAGATTTAGCTGATGCCATGAAGTAGATGTTTTCGAAAGGAAAATCTCTTTCTTCAAGAACTTTCAGGAATGTTGAGCCAACTACACCTGTTGCTCCAACTACAGCGATGTTAGGTTTTCTGTTCATGATAAAATGACCTCCTGTATGTTAATGTTATTTTATGTTCAAAATCATACAGCATTAATTGTACCACCGCAGTAGCACAAAAGTAAAGGGGATTGGAAACAATTTGTAATATTAGTCCAGCTATTCAAAAAAGTTGTCGGTACTAATTGTACCAATTGAATTATATTTGTGGTATACTTAATTATGTATGAATAAAACACAGTGAGGGCAAAAAATGTCAGGGACTAAGAGAAAGCCCGGTAGACCTCCGGGAAGTAAAAATAAGAATACTAAATCTAATGCAAATGGCAAATCTTCAGCAAGAAGTACATCTGCAAAGACCACAGCTTCACGTAGTGCAAAGGCTACAGAAAGCAAAGTGAACAGCAGAGTGAAGGATGAAATCGTAGCCATCCTTATTATCGCGCTGGGCATTTTCCTTGCTATAGCTTTCCATACAACTGTTGCAGGAGAAGTAGGAACAGCATTGTCGGATGTTTTTAAGGGATTATTTGGATTTGCAGCTTACATATTACCGTATTACTTTATAGTGTACGGAGTTTTGTTGTTTTCAAAAAAGACAATACATACAGGAACCAAGTCTGTTATTTTACTGTTGATTGTTTTCCTTATGATTTCACTTATAAATTCAGGAAGATTCATTACGGATGAAATAATCAGTGATGGGCTGCTCAATGTAGCTGTTCATTACAATAATGGTATGGTTCTGGACGATGGTGGCGTTTTCGGTATGGTGATAGGCAAGATTCTTGTTAAGTTTATCGGTATCGCCGGACTGTATATTTTATCTACAGTAGTAATAATAATATGCTTGCTGCTTCTTATGGATACTCCAATATCCAGATTCTTTGAAAAGGCCAAGGAGCAGAAAGAAAATAGGGCGGTTATGAAGGAAGAACGCCGTATAGAAAGAGAAAAGGAAGAAGCTCTCAGAAATCAGCAAATGCAGATGATGATGGAACAAAATACCCACAGCACCAATGCATTTGGTGAAGCTGTTGCATCAAACAATATGACTGACAGACAGCGTAAGATTATGGGATATATGAACAGTGAAGATCGTGTTTCAGGAAGAAACAGCAATCAGAGAGAACCGCTGGACTTTTCACTGGGAGAAAATAAAGAAACACCTAAGAGAAGCAGAAGAAGAAAAGCAGATGTAGTTGCGGAGCCTGTTGCTGAGCCTGTTACTGTAGCCCCTGCTGAACCGGAAGTGAAACTGAGCAAAAAGGAAGCTGCGGCAGCCGCACTCAAAGAAGAAGATTTTAATATTACAACTTCTTCAGAGGCATATCAGTTCCCTTCAGTGGAATTGCTGAAAAAGGCAAACAGAGCTGCATCCAATAGTGCAGAGGATGAGAATACTCTCAGAGCCAAGGCTATGAAGCTGGAAGAGACTTTGAGAAGCTTTAACATTTCAGCAACAGTTACAAATGTTACTCAGGGTCCTGCAGTTACAAGATATGAAGTGCATCCCGATATCGGAGTGAAGGTTAAGAGCATAAAGAATTTGGCTGATGATATTGCACTTAACATGGAAGCTCGAAGCATAAGAATAGAAGCGCCTATTCCTGGCAAACCTGCAGTAGGAATAGAAATAGAAAATGACAGAATCAATATGGTAACTGTCAGAGAAATTATCGAATCCGCAGAATTCAAACGAGCAGAGTCAAAAATCACTTTTGCTGTAGGTAAAGATATTGCAGGTAAATCTATTGTAGCTGACCTTAAGTCAATGCCTCACATGCTGATTGCAGGTTCAACAGGATCAGGTAAATCAGTATGTATCAACAGCATTATCACCAGCATTCTTTATAAGGCTAAACCTGAAGAAGTTAAGTTGGTACTAATCGACCCTAAGGTTGTTGAACTTGCAAACTACAGTGGAATACCACACCTGTTGATTCCTGTTGTAACAGAACCTGTAAAGGCAGCTGCAGCTCTCAACTGGGCAGTAGCTGAAATGGACGAAAGATACAGAAAGTTCGCTGAAGAAGGCGTTAGAGAACTTGCAAGTTACAATAGAGTTATGAAGGAAAAGGAAGACGATGAAGCTGTAATGCCTCAGGTTGTAATCATTATCGATGAGTTGGCCGACCTTATGATGGCGGCTCCATCTCAGGTGGAAGAATCAATCTGTAGACTGGCGCAGAAAGCAAGAGCCGCTGGAATGCATCTAATCGTAGCAACTCAGAGACCATCAGTAGATGTTATTACAGGTGTTATCAAGGCAAACATTCCTTCCAGAATTGCTTTTGCTGTATCATCACAGTTCGACTCAAGAACAATTCTCGATATGGCCGGAGCAGAAAAGTTGGTTGGAAAGGGTGATATGCTCTTTAACCCATTGGGAAGCGGAAAGCCTGTAAGAGTACAAGGTACATTTATTTCCGATCAGGAAGTTCACGATGTAATCAAGCATGTTAAATCTCAGGTGGAAGAAGTGGAATACGCTAATAATGTTATGGATTCCATAGAAAGAGCCAATGTGCCTGATGCAGAAAAAGGTAATCGTGATCTTGAGGATGAGCTTCTGCCCGAAGCTATCGAGCTGGTTGTTCAAGCACAGCAGGCGTCTGTTTCCATGCTTCAGAGACGATTCAGAATCGGTTATAATAGAGCTGCTCGCATCATAGATATGATGGAAGACAGACAAATCGTTGGACCTGCTGATGGTAGCAGACCTCGTAGCGTTTTGTTGTCGGAAGAAGAGCTGGAATTTATGAAGACAAGCACTGAAGATATTGAAGACGAGCTTTAAAACAAAAATAGAAGGAATTTGAAATATGAAGTTATATATTGAAACCCTCGGATGTCCGAAGAACTTTAACGATTCTGAAGGCATAAGAGGGATTTGGGAAAAGGCAGGTATGCATCTTACGGAAGACCCTGTTGAAGCAGATGCTATTCTGGTAAATACCTGCGGATTTATAAACGATGCTAAAAAAGAATCCATAGATAAGATCTTTGATATGGCTCGCCTCAAGGAAGAGGCTCATGCTGAAGAGTCTGTGGCAGACAAGGTACTTATCGTATCCGGATGTCTTTCTCAGAGATATGGCAAAGAGCTCTTTGATGAAATGCCGGAAGTAGACATTTTCCTTGGGGTTAATGATTATGAAAAACTCCCTGAGATGGTTAAATCACTGCAGAAAGGGCAGAGAGCACAGGCGTTCAGCTGTGAACCAAAGGCTTTCGAAGAGTTTTCGGCAAGAAAACTTGAAGACAACCCATACAGTGCCACTTTGCGTATAGCTGAAGGATGTAACAATTGTTGTGCATATTGTGTAATCCCTCAGATTAGAGGAGGATTCAGAAGCAGACCGATGGAAAACATCATTAAGGAGGCGGAAGAATTAGCTTCGAAGGGATGTAAAGAACTACTTCTCATCGCTCAGGATGTTACTGAATATGGTAGAGATCTTTACGGAGAGCTGAGCCTTCCGAAGCTACTGAGTGAGCTTTGCAAAGTAGAAGGCATCAAGTGGATCAGACTCATGTATTGCTACGAGGATAAGATTACCGATGAGCTTATTGCAGTGATGGCAGCTGAAGAAAAGATTTGTAAGTATATCGATATTCCTCTTCAGCATGTGGCAGATGGTGTTCTCGATAGAATGAACAGACACTCCACAACAGCAAGTATTACTGATACCATCGAAAGATTGAGAAAGGCTATGCCGGATATCCATATCAGAACAACTATGATTGTAGGATTCCCGGGAGAGACTGAAGATGAGTTCGATCAGCTGGTGGATTTCGTGGAAGACACTTGCTTCGAAAGATTGGGTGTATTCGCTTATTCCAGGGAAGAAGGTACTGTGGCAGGCGATATGGAAGACCAGATTGATGAGGATGTTAAGGCTGCACGTGCAGATGCTGTTATGAGAAGACAGCTTGATATTTCCAGAGAAGTCAACGATGCTAAAGTAGGTCGCGTGCTGGAAGTTCTGGTGGATGGAATGGATGAAGAAGGAGCTTATATCGGCAGAACTCAGTACGATGCTCCTGAAATAGATAATACTGTTATATTTAATGCTAATAAGGAATTGAAGCCGGGTGATATGGTTAAGGTGCTCATCAATGATGCATTTGATTATGACCTGGTGGGAAAAATGGAGGAATAAGATGAATTTACCTAACAAATTGACCATGGGAAGAATTTTTGCCATTCCGGTGTTCATCATTGTATTTATGATGGATTACAGATATGCAGCAGCAATTATATTCATTCTGGCAGCTGTAACAGATATGCTGGACGGACATATTGCAAGAAAGCATAATTTAGTAACTAATTTCGGCAAACTGATGGACCCTCTTGCTGATAAGCTTCTGGTAATGGCAGCGCTTATTTGTCTCGTTGAAGTTGGCGATGTTGCAGGATGGATGGTAGTTGTAATTCTGGGAAGAGAACTGATTATTACAGGAATGAGACAGGTTGCTGCGGCACAGGGAATCGTTATTGCAGCAGGAACAACAGGCAAAATCAAGACTATCACTCAGATGATTGCTATTCCTCTGCTGATTCTGGAAAACTGGCCTTTCAGCGCGCTGGGAATCGCGGTACCGTTTGATGTTATTTTCTTATGGATCGCACTGGTTATGACAATCGTTTCAGGTGCAGAATACATAATGAAGAATAAGCAGTTATTCTCAATGTAGCATACGAGAAGAATTAGATGATTTGAGGGCGAAAAGCCCTCTTTTCTTAGAAGGAGTTTTTATGAAAACGGCAATTTTAAGCGTAGGTACAGAGTTATTATTCGGACAGATTACCAATACAAATACAGTTTATCTTTCCCAGAAGTTAAATTTGCTGGGGCACGATGTTATGTATCACTACACAGTGGGAGATAATCCTAAACGTTTGGCTGATATGATTCGCTTGGCACTGGAAGACTGTGATATCGTTTTGACTACGGGAGGTCTTGGGCCGACTCAGGACGATATGACTAAGGAAATAGCATGCGAAGTAATGGGCGATGAGCTGGTTATGATGGATGACGTTATGGAAGAACTTCTGGCGATGTTCAAAGATACCGGAAGAAAAATGACGGAGAACAATAAGAAACAGGCTATCATGCCTTCTCGTTCAGTTGTGTTCCATAATGACGCGGGAACGGCACCGGGATTCGCTCTGGAGAATGACGGCAAGTATATAATCTGCATGCCTGGGCCGCCTAGGGAAATGACGAGAATGTTCGAAAAGAGCGTAATGCCTTTCTTGCAGAGTTTATCTGAAGATGTTATCTACTATCGCATGATCAGAACATTCGGCATTGGTGAATCACAGCTTGAAACAGAACTTTTGGATCTTATAGACGTTCAAACGGACCCAACACTGGCGACATATGCCAAGGAAGGAGAGTCTTCAGTGAGAATCGCTTCAAAGAGAGCAACTCTCGAAGAAGCTCAGGAGGCTGTAGATGAAATGCTGGTTAAAGTACGCGAACGCATTGGCGAATACATTTATAGTATCGATGATGAAGAACTGGTACAGGTAGTATGTGACAAGCTGATAGATAAGGGTCTGACATTATCATCCGCAGAATCCTGCACAGGCGGTTTGTTCGCGGGGACTGTAACCGATGTGGCAGGTGTTTCAGCTTGTTTTGATCGCGGGCTCGTGACTTACAGCAACCAGGCCAAGATGGATGAGCTGGGAGTTAAAGCTGAGACTCTTGAAAAATACGGTGCAGTAAGCGCTGAGACAGCTATGGAAATGGCGGAAGGTCTTCACAAAGTCAGCGGCAGCGATGTCTGTGTATCTGTTACAGGTATTGCAGGACCGGGAGGCGGATCTGAAGAAAAGCCTGTAGGCCTTGTGTATATCGGACTATATTATGATAGTGAAGTTAGTTACCGTGAGCTTCGTCTGAGAAATACAGGAAGAAAGTGGATCAGACACAGAAGCGTGCTGAATATGTTGGATATGATAAATCAGAATGTGAAGTAGCAATAAAAATGGAAAATATTGACAGTTTGTTCCCGGACATGATAAAATGAATATGAATTGAAGAAATATCACTTGACGAGAACATAAGTTTGGGGTATTATTAAAAAAGAACAAATGTTTACTTAACGTGTTCGTTAAAATTGGAGGTAAAAAATGGCTATTAGTAAAGCGCAGGGAAACAATACAGATAGAGAAAAAGCATTGGATGCAGCTTTAGCACAAATTCAGAAACAGTTTGGTAAAGGAGCTGTAATGAAGCTGGGTGATGACGATGCTAAGCTTAATATAGAAGCAATTTCCACAGGATCAATGAGTCTTGACTTGGCAACAGGTATCGGTGGTGTTCCTAGAGGAAGAATTGTAGAAGTGTACGGACCTGAATCTTCAGGTAAGACAACTCTTACATTACATATAATCGCTGAAGCTCAGAAGATGGGTGGCAAGGCTGCGTTTATCGATGCGGAACATGCGCTGGATCCTGAATATGCAAGAAATCTGGGCGTAGATGTTGATGAACTGCTGGTATCCCAACCTGACTACGGTGAACAGGCACTGGAAATCACAGAGATGCTGGTTAGAAGTGGTGCTATCGATGTTGTGGTTGTTGACTCTGTTGCTGCACTTGTTCCTAAGCATGAAATAGATGGAGCTATGGGTGATGCTACAGTTGGTGCACAGGCAAGACTGATGTCACAGGCATTAAGAAAGCTGGCAGGTGTTATCAACAAGACAAACACTACTATCATATTCATCAACCAGTTGAGAGAAAAAATCGGCGTTATGTTCGGTAACCCTGAAACAACTACAGGCGGAAGAGCACTGAAGTTCTTCTCCTCAATGAGAATAGATGTTAGAAGAGTTGAAAGCATTAAAGTAGGCGATCAGGTTCTCGGTAACAGAACAAGAGTTAAAATCGTTAAGAACAAAGTGGCACCTCCTTTCAAGCAGGCTGAATTCGACATCATGTACGGAGAAGGTATCTCTAAGGCAGGAGATGTTCTTGACTGCGCGGTAGAAGCTAAGATTCTCGAAAAGGCGGGATCATGGTATAGCTTCGAAGGTAACAGAGTGGGTCAGGGAAGAGAAAACGTTAAAAACTACTTGATCGAAAATCCTGATGTAATGGATAAAATCGAAGGCATGCTGCTGGATTCCCTTAAAAAGGAAAAGGAAAAGAATGCAGAAGAAGCTGATATGTCCATCCCGGGAATCGATGAAATGATGGTAGATGAAGATGGAGTAATCATCGAATAAAAAAAATATGGATGTAGAGAAAATATTTCTTTACATCCTTTAATTTTTGTAGTATCATATAGCAGGTAAGCCGCTCGGCAAAGGTTCTCAAATTCAGACAATGCAAGTAATTGCAAAGGCTGATACCTGATAAGGCGAGACTGGATAGAGGAGGTAAAGAAACAAAATGTACGCAATTATTGAAACAGGCGGAAAGCAGTACAGAGTACAGAACGGTGATCAGATTGCTGTTGAAAAGCTGGGCGTTGAAGCTGGCGAAACAGTAGTATTTGACAAAGTTCTCGTAGTAGGCGAAGGTGAAGGAGTAAAAGTAGGTGCTCCATACGTTGAAGGAACTACAGTAGAAGGTAAGGTAGTAGAAAACGGTAAGGGCAAGAAGGTTATCATCTTCAAGTACAAGGCTAAGAAAGACTACAGAAAGAAGCAGGGTCACAGACAGCCATACACTCTGGTAGAAATCACTGCTATCGGCGGAGCAAAGGCACCTGCAGCTAAGGTTGAAGAACCTAAGCAGGAAGTAGCAGCAGAAGAAGTTAAGCCTGCAAAGAAGCCATCACTGAAGTCAATGAAGAAAGCACAGCTCATTGAATTCGCTAAGGAAAACAACATCGAAATCGATGAAAAGGCTACAAATGCAGTAATGATCGAAACTATCGAAGCTGCTCTGAAATAAGAATTTTAAAAACAAGAAACTTTAATTCAAATTTGAAATAGCAAGGAGGTGTCTGGTCCATGGCAAGTAAGAAAGGTGTAGGAAGCTCGAAGAACGGTCGTGATAGTGAGTCGAAACGTTTAGGCGTTAAGACAGGCGACGGTCAGTTCGTAAGTGCTGGAAGCATTCTGGTTAGACAGAGAGGAACTAAGTTCCACCCTGGTAACAACGTTGGAATCGGCGGAGATGATACATTATTTGCAATGATTGACGGAGCTGTTAAGTTCGAAAGATATGACAAAAAGAGAAAGCAAGTAAGCGTATATCCAAAAGAAGCATAAGTAATTCGAGCCCCTAATGAATATTAGGGGCTTTGTTTTTCAAAAATAGTTAAATGAGCCGGTATTTTGAGACGGCATAAAGGAGGCCCTATGTTTGTAGACAGAGCCAAAATATTTATAAAATCAGGAAAAGGTGGCAATGGCTGCGTTTCCTTTAGAAGAGAACCATTCGTACCTGAAGGTGGACCTGATGGTGGAGATGGCGGTAAAGGCGGAGACGTAATATTTCAGGCTGATGAAAATATGCGTACTCTTATGGACTTCAGATTCAAGAGAAAGTATGAAGCTGAAAACGGTCAGGATGGTATGAAGAAGAAAAGATATGGTAAGAACGGTGAAAACCTTGTAATCAAGGTTCCTGTCGGTACCATGGTAATAGATGAAGCGTCCGGACATGTTATGGGTGACCTTACTGAACATGGTCAGTCTTTTGTTGCGGCTAAAGGTGGAAAGGGCGGAAAAGGTAATACTAAGTTCACAACATCCACAAGACAGGCTCCGAACTTTGCTGAAGCAGGTGGCTTTGCAAAGGAAAGAGATATTATTCTTGAAATGAAACTTATCGCAGATGTGGGACTTGTTGGATTCCCTAACGTGGGTAAGTCAACTCTGCTTTCTGTTTCCACAAGCGCGAAACCAAAAATCGCAAATTACCACTTCACAACAATTGACCCTAACTTGGGCGTAGTTAAGATTTATGATAAGAGCTTTGTAATGGCTGACATTGCAGGTATTATTGAAGGCGCTCATCAGGGTGCCGGTCTGGGCCATAAGTTCCTTAAGCATATCGAGAGAACTAAGGTGCTTATTCATGTTGTTGACGTATCAGGAAGTGAAGGTAGAAATCCTATAGAAGACTTTGATAAGATCAATAACGAACTTGAACAGTACAGTCCTAGACTTATGAAAAAGCCTCAGATTGTAGTTGCTAATAAGATTGATATTATAGATGTAGATGACCCTCAGTATATTGAGTTTAAGGAATATGTTGAAGGCAAGGGTTACAAAGTGTTCCCAATGTCAGCACCTATTAATATTGGTGTAAAAGAAGTTCTGGCTGAAGCAGTTAACAAACTTGATCAACTTCTTCTTGAACCGATTGAAGAAGAGGAAGAATACGAAATGTTTGACTTCGAAGCAGATGAACATGATCCTGATTACAGAACTGTTTATGCTGACTTTGATGGCAGAGATTACATCCTTTCCGGTAAGCAGCTTGAAAAAATCTTCAACTCAACTAACTTCAATGACCCGGGCTCAATGAGATATCTGTATAAATATATCGAAAAGAGCGGTGCTCTTGATCAGCTGAAAGAAATGGGTATTGAAGACGGAGACACAATCAAGGTTAAAGACTACGAATTCGAATATGTAGATGAAGATTATTATTTCTAGAAGGCGGAAACGCCTTCTTTTTTTATGCTTAAATCATTATTAACTTCTGCTTAGGTCTGCATAGAATGTAGAAAACATATACATAACATATGGAGGTGTAGTATGTTTAAAAAGATTCTAACACAGACCGGGATATGTGCTTTAGTTGTATTGGCACTGGTTCTATCAAAAAACTCAGGTGTAACACCAATGGAAAGAGGTGCAGATGTTGTGATGGCACATATGGCTGTAACATATACTCTTGATGACGTAAAATCTGTAGCTAAGAAAACAGCAGTCGTGACATCAGTGTTTAAAAATAAGCTAGGTGGTGCAGTAGATGCCATAACAGGCAAACCTGTTTATGGAGAACCCATAGATGTGAAATATGAAGGTAATAAAACAGTTGTTTATGCAGTGGCAGGAGGTAAGGTTACAGCTGTAGGCCAAAATGAAGAAATAGGAAATTATATTAAGATCATTCACGGGGACCAAGGAGAAAGCTTATATGGTAATTTAAGTTCTATAAGAGTCGCTACACCCGAGAACGTTAAAAAGGGACAAATTATCGGTGTATATGATAAAACCATAGGAGCTGATTTTTACTATTCATTAAAGGAATTTCAATGATAAATTTGACGAATAATGTGGTATACTAGGAGACAGTATAAACACGAGAAAGGAATGTTTAAATGGCACATCCTGATAGACAAGAATGTGAAAGGCTTTTAATCGAATATGGGACTCCGGAGCATGTAAAAGGTCATTGTAGGGCTGTGGCAGGTGCTGCTTGCAAAATAGCTGAGGAGTTGAATAAACATGGTTACAATCTTAATGTTCCTCTTATTCTTGCATCAGGAATGCTTCATGATATTGCAAGAGTAGAAGACAGACATTGGGATGTTGGTGCCGAACTGATGGACAAGCTGGGATATCATGAGGAAGGCAAGATTATAAAAGTTCACATGACATATTCTCCTTTTTCGGATATTTCCGATGTTACAGAAACAGACATGGTATGTTTAGGTGACAGAATCGTCTTGGAAGATGAATATGTGGGACTGGATAAGCGAATGGACTATGTTATAAATAAGGCCAAGAAGAACGGACATCCTGAGGCGGAGCAATTTATACTGGAAAAGAAAAAACAAACCCGAGGCTTTATAAATCAAATAGAAGAAACAATAGGCTGCACTTTGGATGAGCTGATGAAAGGATAAACATGAATATAGATAAAGAACTTGATAAATTATTAAAAAAAGTTGAAAAGCCTGCCAGATACATCGGAGGAGAAGTAAACAGCATAAAGAAAGATCCTGAAAAGGTTGCAGTTAGAATGGGATTCGCATTTCCCGATACATATGAAATCGGTATGTCATACATGGGATTGCAGATTTTGTATAACATTCTCAATAAGAATGATGATATTTATTGCGAGAGAGTTTTTGCACCCGCAATGGATATGGAAAACCTCATGAGAGAAGCCGGCAGAGAGCTGTTTACACTGGAAACTTTAACTCCTGTTAAAGAACTTGATGTGCTTGGATTTACACTTCAATACGAATTGTCGTATACCAACTTACTGAACATGTTGGACCTGGGTGGAATTCCATTGAAATCTGTTGATAGAGGGGATGAATATCCTATTATTATTGCAGGAGGACCATGCGCGTACAATCCTGAACCACTGGCTGATTTTGTGGATGCTTTTCTGATCGGTGATGGCGAAGAGCTGCTTGAAAAAGTATGTCTTGCTAAGAAAGATTGTGAAACTAAGGATGAATTCTTAAAGAAAATCAGTGCATATGATGGGGTTTATGTACCTGCATTTTATGATGTTGAATATAATGAAGACGGTACAATTAAAGCGTTTAATAAACTTTGGGATGGAGCACCTGACAGAGTTAAGCGTGCAGTAATTGAGGACCTTGATAAGGCTGAATTTCCTGTGAAAAATATAGTTCCATTTATCGATACTGTTCATGACCGTTCAGTTGTTGAAACTTTCAGAGGTTGTACAAGAGGCTGTAGATTCTGTCAGGCAGGAATGATTTACAGACCGGTAAGAGAACGTAAAAAGGAAACAATCAAGGAACTGGCTAAGAACCAGATTGCAAATACAGGACATGATGAATTGTCATTACTGTCACTTTCTACAAGCGATCACTCACAGTTCGAAGAGTTAGCCGTTGACCTGATGAAAATGTGTAAAGCACAGAATGTTGCACTTTCCTTGCCATCTCTCAGACTGGACTCTTTCTCATTTAAAGTTCTGGAAGAAATTCAGGGATATAGAAAGTCCGGACTTACCTTTGCACCTGAAGCAGGAAGTCAGAGACTTAGAGATATCATAAATAAGAATATAACTGAAGAGAATATTTACAGTGCCGTTGAGCAGGCTATAGAACTTGGATGGGAAAACATCAAGCTTTACTTTATGGCAGGACTTCCGGGTGAAACATATGAGGACTTGGATGGTATTGGTAATATTGCGAAGAATATTATCGATATCAACTTTAAAATAAGAGGTAGAAAGGGAGGACGTTTCAGAGTAACTGTCAGCGTTTCCAATTTCGTGCCTAAAGCTCATACACCGTTCCAGTGGGCTGCACAGGATACGCCGGAAGAATTTATGGCCAAGCATAACCATTTGACAAAAGGCCTGCACATAAAAGGAGTTACTTTTAACTATCACGAAACTAAGACAAGTAAGCTGGAGGCTGTATTTGCGAGAGGCGACAGGCGTGTCGGAGCTCTGCTTTTTAAAGCACACGAACTTGGCTGTAAATTTGATGGTTGGACAGAACATTATAATGATGATCTGTGGATGAAGGCTTTTGAAGAAACAGGAACAGATATTGCTTTCTATAATTACAGAGAAAGATCTTACGATGAAATTCTTCCATGGGATATTATTGATCCACTGGTAACAAGAGAATTCTTAATGAGAGAAAATGAAAAGGCAAAGGCGGCACAGGTTACTCCTGATTGCAGACAGGGATGTGCCGGTTGTGGAATAAACAAGCACACTGAATGCTTTAAGGGTGCTGAATTTGCGGAGGTGGCCAATGTTTAAATACGTATTGACATTTTCAAAAACAGGCACCATTTGCTACACTTCACATCTGGATATGATGAAGATGTTCAAGAGAGTGTTCAAGAGAGCAGGGATAAAACAGAGCTATTCGCAAGGTTTTAATCCTCATCCTAAGATGGGCTTTGCTCAGCCGTTATCATTGGGATACTGGGGACTCAATGAGCTTTTGGAATTCGAAACCGATGAAGAGTACGATGTTGATTGGCTGAAGAAAACACTGCAACCACTTATGCCTGATGGTATAAAAATCACTTGGTGTGAAGTACCGGAACCTTCTAAGAAAACGCTGGCAGCAAAAACAGTGGCGGCAGAATATATTATTGGCATCCCTTATAGTGGCAATCTTGATATGACAGAAGAACAGATTAAAGATGCCTATATGGGCCAAGACAGAATTATTACATTGAAGAAACAAAAGAAGAAAAAGGATCTTGTTGAGGTTGATATTAAACCTATGATTAGAGATATCTCTTTTGTTAAGGAAGATGAAACGGTTTTCGTTACAGCTTTGGTTGATCAAGGAAGTAATTCCAACTTAAGCCCTGAACTTTTGATAACAACTCTTATTGAAGCATTGAAAATCGATACAGAAAGAAGTGAAGTTCAGGTTATGAGAAGAAAAATCCTTTTCGAAGAAGAGTAATAATTGACAAATAATACCAATAAATGTAAAATTATCCCAAGGGAGGTATTTGGGATGAAAGAAAAAATTATTGGTATTTGGGAAAATGATAAGCTCCAAAGCTTCATCAATGAAAACAAAGATATAATAATGAAGGTGGCCGCAGCAGCAGTGCTTGTTGTTGCTGCCTTTTTTGTTTTTGTTGCTTCAGGCAAGGGCGATGATGATGTTGTTGTTGAAGATGTTAATGCGATTACTGAAACTGAACCTGTTTCTTCAATGATAATGGTCGATATCGGTGGAGAAGTTATTAATCCTACGGTTGTTGAATTGAAAGAAGGCAGTAGAGTTGAGGATGCTATAAAAGCCGCCGGCGGAGTTACTGAAAATGCTGATTTAACTGAAATAAACAGGGCTGCATTTCTAGCTGATGGCGACAAAATAATGATACCTTCTATAAGTGATGATATGAATAATATATCGGGAGAGGCATCATCATATTCAATGTCAGACGGCAAAATAAACATCAATATTGCCGGTTTTGAGGAACTCCAACAATTGGATGGAGTTGGACCTGCTACTGCAGAAAAAATAATTGAATATCGTGAAGAAAATGGGCGATTTAATACAATAGAAGAAATCAAAAATGTATCAGGTATTGGTGATAAGACCTTTGAGAAGTTCCAAAATGATATTAAAACATAATTGTATATTAAAAAAATTAATTATTACATATCAAAATAGTTAAAAATGGGAATTATTTGTGATTAATATGGAGGTACTTTTCTCTGGTAGCAAGCCCTCCTCTAATGTGACGCTCAGCTTTATTATTATCAAGAATTTCTTTAACTTCAGCTGCGAGTCCGGGGTTCAACTCATGTAATCGTTCGGTAATGTCTTTATGTACTGTCGACTTGGAAACTCTGAATTTAGCGGCAGTACTTCTTACTGTTGCGCCTGTTTCAACGATATAGTTTGCAAGCTCAAGGACTCTCTCTTCGATATAATCTTTCATTACGTGACAATTCACCACCTCGTTATTATTTGACTTTGCCAGTCAAGACAATATATGAGAACGGGTAAAAAAATATACTCCATTTAAATACTACAATGGATTTTTCAGTGTAAATTTCATTACCGGTGGCAAAACTAACAGAAAGTTGATAAAATGAAAGGAGAATGCGATGAAATTATTATCGCATATTCATGGTATGGGATTTACAGAAGAAGTAGGAATAGATTTGGGAACAGCCAATGTCCTTATATATGTGGAAGGTAAAGGAATTGTCCTTCAAGAACCTTCAGTAGTTGCTATAAATCGAGACACCAATGAGATACTGGCAGTTGGTAACGAAGCTAAACGCATGATTGGGAGAACACCGGGTAATATTGCCGCAATCAGACCTTTGAAAGAAGGTGTGATATCGGATTATGATGTTACTGAAAGAATGCTTCAGTACTTTATAAAGAAGACATGTGGAAATAGCAAGTTTATCAAGCCCAGAATAATTGTTTGCGTGCCCAGTGGAGTTACAGAAGTGGAAAAACGTGCAGTCAAAGAGGCTGCTCTGCAAGCCGGTGGAAGATCTGTATTTCTCATTGAAGAACCTGTAGCAGCGGCGATTGGTGCAGGAATAGATATTGCGGCACCTGAAGGAACCATGGTTATAGATATCGGTGGAGGAACTACCGATATTGCTGTAATCTCTATGGGTGGAA
Source organism: Lentihominibacter sp. (assembly GCA_045638485.1). Lineage (GTDB taxonomy): Bacteria > Bacillota > Clostridia > Peptostreptococcales > Anaerovoracaceae > Lentihominibacter. The sequence continues at coordinate 39,707 of JAZUBM010000006.1, forward strand.
TTGTATCGAGTATGTCAGTAAAAATCGCAGGCGACAAATTCGATGATTATATTATTAGATACATGCGAAAAACCTATAACCTCTATATAGGTGAGCGTATGGCAGAAAAAATCAAATGCCAGATAGGAATTGCTCATTCTCAAGAAGAAAATTTGGTTGCATCATGTAAAGGACGTGACTTACTAACAGGATTACCTAAAACGATTGAAATATCTTCAGAAGAAATCCTTGAAGCCCTTGAGGAACCGCTTACGGTTATTTGTGATGCAGTTCATGGCGTTTTGGAAAAAACACCTCCTGAGCTTGCTGCAGATGTTGGTGAGTCAGGGATAGTTATCACCGGCGGAGGAGCATATTTGAAAGGCCTTGACAAAAGAATTGAAGAAAGAACCGGTATAAAAACAGTGATAGCAGCTGATGCAGATTACTGTGTTGCAAAGGGCACAGGTGAATCTTTGAAATATATAGATGTTATAAGCAGAAACAGTTTGAATAGGAGAGAAACTTATATATGAAACTTGAATTGATAGCAACAGCTACATTTGGACTTGAAGCAGTAGTAAAAAGAGAAATAGAAGCGCTAGGCTACAAAATCATCAAAACAGAAGACGGTAAGGTCACCTATATGGGAGACGAAAGAGCAATCGTTAAATCGAACTTATGGCTGAGAAGTGCTGATAGAGTATTGCTGAAAATGGCTGAATTCAAAGCTGTAGAGTTTGAAGAGCTGTTTCAGCAGACAAAGGCGCTCCCGTGGGAAGAACTGATACCTGTAGACGGAAAATTCACAGTAACAGGTACTTCGGTAAAATCTAAGCTCCATAGTGTTCCTGCTTGCCAGAAGATAGTAAAAAAAGCAATTGTCGAGAAACTGAAGGAATTCTATGGACTGGAAGTTTTCGAAGAAACCGGGGCTGAATATACAGTAAAAGCAACCATCCTTAAGGATAGAGTTACCTTAACAGTTGATACTACAGGTGCAGGCCTCCATAAGAGAGGATATAGGGTTGCAGATGTGGCAGCTCCTATTAAGGAGACATTGGCAGCAGCGATGGTTCAACTGAGTTTTTGGAACAAAGACAGAATACTGTTGGATCCATGTTGCGGATCCGGAACAATTCCTATTGAAGCAGCCATGATTGCAAGAAACATTGCTCCCGGTCTCAATAGAAAATTTGCTTGTCAGGATTGGGAACTGATAGACGAGAAAATATGGAAAGAAGAAAAGAAGGCTGCTTTCGAAGCCATTGACTATGATACCGAACTTAAAATTTACGGCTTCGATATCAACAGAAAAGCTGTAGATGCTGCAAGGGAAAATGCTGAAGAAGCAGGAGTAGATGACTGCATAGTGATTAAAAAGGCGGATGCTTCCAAACTGAGATCCATAGGCGATAACGGTATAGTATTAACCAACCCACCATATGGTGAACGTATCGGAGAGGAAGAAGAAATTCTTAAAATATACGAAGGCTTTGGTAAGTTCTTCAGAGAAAACCCTGACTGGTCGCTGTTCATGATAACAACTGACAAGGAGGCCGAAGAGAAAATCATGGGAAGAGAGGCCAACAGAAGAAGAAAGTTATATAACGGTAGATTAGAAACTTGTTATTATCAGTTTCATGGGGAAAGAAAATGAACATAACAGTAAACAGAAATGAAAAGATACCTCTGTACATGCAGATATCAGGACAGATAAAAAGCATGATATTCAGCGGTACTCTCGTTAATGGATGCAGGCTTCCGTCGGAGAGATGTCTTGCGGAAAGTCTGTCTGTACATAGAAATACTGTCATAAGAGCTTATACCGAACTGAAAGACGAAGGCCTGATTACTTCTTATCAAGGCCAATGCTACTTGGTTAACTATGGAACCATGTTTTATGGCATGATCAAGAAGCCCGTAAATTGGGAATCTCTCATTAAAGATGAGTATATCAGTTTTGACAGTGATTTCGATGAATTGTTCAGGAAAACTTATGAAAGCGATATTATATCTTTTGGTGGCGGATTAGCTGCAAGAGAATTATATCCTAGAGAAGAAGTTGTCTCGGTCTTTGATCGTATGCTTGAAATGCGAAAAGATAAGGCTTACTTTTACACGCCTTACCAGGGTGATTACGAGCTGAGAAAGGAGATAGTTTCTTTTCTCATGTCTAAAGGAATTATGACCGGGCCGACTAACATACAGATGTTTACAGAAAATAATCAGGCACTTGACTTTATCATGACTCTCATGCTTATGCCGGGAGATAAAGTTATAGTGCCTGAAATACTTTCTCCGGATGTTTACAGAGCTATTCAATTTGCCGGAGGACAACTTATTACAGTTCCGATGGATAGTGATGGCATGATGTGCGACAACATAGAAGCCTTAATTCAAAAGGAAAAACCAAAGTTTATATACGTTGATTCAAGTTTTAACAATCCTACCGGAGTTGTGCTTTCTCTTGAAAGAAGGAGAAAACTGTTGGAGATGTCATATAAGTATCGCATCCCTATAATCGAAGAAGACGAAGGCTCTGAACTTTATTACGATGTAAATAGAATACCTGCTATAAAATCAATGGATACAGGAAATAATGTTATATATATGTACTCCTTCGCCCTGACTATGATGCCCGGGGCAGGCATGTCATTTGTGATAGCTGATCATAATGTGATTAAGCGAATGAGTGAACTGATTTCAATGAAGGTGGTATCCCTGGATTGGGTGCCTCAGATGTTGCTTTTGGAATATATGAGAGAAGGCACTTTATATGATAGGCTTGAAGGGTTCAGAAACATTTGCAGAGAGAAACGAGACTTGATGTATCGATGGTTTGAAAAAGAAATAGAACCAACAGGTGCAAAGTGCGAAAAGCCGGTAGGCGGAGTGTATCTTTGGATCAAGTTGCCTGAAGGAATGGATGGAAAGGCTCTTCTTAGAGAAATACAAAAGGAAGGGGTTACCTTTATTCCGGGGTATGTTTTTTATCCGCAAAAGCATAAGGGGAATAACCGAATAAGGCTTAATTTTTCTTATCCTACAAAGGAAGAAATTGTGGTTGGTATGGAAAAATTGGGAAGAATAATTAGATGCACACAACTGAAAATTCAGAAAAAATAAAGGGGAACATACTTGAAATATTGGGAATACTAATCTGGTACAGTAAAAATCATAACTACTGGTACTTTTGGGTAGAATAGTATTATAGTATCATTTATCTATAAGGGCGATATAGACATTGGCAATATGTAGGTAATTGTAAAGGAGATTAAGAATATGGCAGTAAATTTAAAAGGAAAAAGTTTTTTAACTTTGATGGATTTTACGCCGGAACAGATTAGATATATGCTGGATCTGGCAAAAGACTTGAAGGACAAGAAAAGATCGGGAATAAGAAATGATCTTTTGAGAGGAAAGAATATTTGTCTTCTTTTTGAAAAGACATCAACGAGAACAAGATGTGCTTTTGAAGTGGCATGTCATGATGAAGGAGCTCATGTAACATATCTTGATTCAAAAAGTTCTCAGATGGGAAAGAAAGAATCGCTGGAAGATACAGCAAAGGTTCTTGGCAGATTCTTTGATGGTATTGAATACAGAGGATATGACCAAAAGGTTGTTGAAGATTTGGCTAAGCATTCTGGAGTTTGTGTATGGAACGGCTTAACTGACGTAGATCATCCAACTCAGATTCTTGCTGACATGTTAACAATTGAAGAACACATTGCGAAGCCTCTCAACAAAGTAAAGGTAGTATTCGTTGGAGATGTTAGAAACAATATGTCTTATGCGTGGATGTACGGATGCGCTAAGATGGGAATGACTTTTGTAGCATATGGTCCTCAAGAACTTTGCGAGCAAGTTGATGAGGATGTAATGAGAAGAGTAAAGGAAGTTGCTGATTATACCGGTGCTACTATTGAAGTAAGATCTGATGCGGCTTGTCTTGAAGGTGCGGATGTAATTTATACAGATATTTGGGCATCCATGGGAGAAGAAGACCAGATTCCTGAAAGAGTTAAGCTGTTGACTCCATATAGAGTAGACATGGATATGATGAAAGCGACTAAAAACGAAGATGTGATATTCATGCATTGCCTGCCGTCATTCCATGATTTTGAAACTACAATGGCATCAACCCAGAGAGACTTGGGATACGATATCAGAGAAGTAACAGATGATGTATTTAGAAGCAGATATTCAAAAGTATTTGATGAAGCAGAAAATAGATTACACACAATCAAAGCAGTAATAGTAGCAACATTAGCATAATAAGGGATATTGTATCTGAGAAATAGAAAGGAGGGTTATTATGAAACCCGGAATCAACAATTACTCAGAGATAGGTAAGCTTAACAAAGTGCTGCTCCATAGAATTGGAGATGAAATCGAAGGTTTAGTGCCCGATAACTTTGAAAGACTACTCTTCGACGACATCCCTTATTTAAAGGCGGCTCAACAGGAACACGATAAGTTTGCAGATCTGTTGAGAGAAAATGATGTTGAAGTTATTTATTACGAAGAAGAAACTGCGAAAGCTCTTAAAGACGATAAGGTCAGAGAAGAGTTTGTAAAAAAATTCGTTGCAGACAGTGATATATATTCCGAAGCGGTTAAAGAGGGCCTTGAGGAATACCTAATGTCAATGACACCTAGGGAAATGGTGAAAAAGGCAATATCCGGCGTTAAGAAAAAAGATGTAATCATCAAGTCAAATTCTTTGGCAGATTATATAGATGCAGGTTATCCTTATCACACCGACCCTTTGCCGAATCTATATTTTACAAGGGACCCGGGAGCATGTATAGGTAATGGTGTAAGCATACACCATATGAGTACAGAAGCAAGAAGAAGAGAATCGCTTTTGCTTGAGTATATGTATAAATATAATAGGGATTTTGCACCTGAGGGAACACCTGAGTGGTATGACTACGACCATGAGTTTTCCGTAGAAGGCGGAGATTTCCTAGTACTGAATAAAGAAATAGTGGCCATTGGCCTTTCACAAAGAACTACTGTTGTGGGTATCGAAAGATTTGCAAAAAACATACTCAACAAATCCTCATTCAAGAAGATTTTGGTTTTCGACATTCCTAAGAGAAGAGCTTTTATGCATCTTGATACAGTATTTACTATGGTGGATTATGATAAGTTCACAATTCACCCTGAAATTGAAGGTCCTCTGCAACTTTATGAAATCACACTGGATAAAAGTGGAGAAACTCGTTTTTCCAGCATTCAAGATGAGTTGTCAGGCATTTTGAAAATGGAGCTTAAATTACCTGCTGTAGATTTAATCAGATGTGGCGGTAATGATACTCAGGCGGCACAGAGAGAACAGTGGAATGACGGTTCCAATACTCTTGCAATAGCACCCGGAGTTGTGGTAACATACGAAAGGAATTATGTTACTAATGATCTACTGGATAAAAAGGGCGTAAAAGTTCTTACCATACCTAGTTCCGAACTTTCCAGAGGAAGAGGCGGTCCTAGATGTATGAGTTGTCCTGTAAACAGAGATGATCTTTAAGCATGCGACAAAATTAAAAATTATATCGAGGAGATGATAAACATGAGCACGGAAAAAATTGTTATTGCATTGGGAGGCAATGCTCTTCAGTCAGGAAACGGTCCTGCTACAGCTGAAGCGCAGTTAGAAGTCGTTAAGAACACATGTGAACATATTGCAAAAATCAGCGATATGGGATATGAAATCGGTGTTGTTCACGGCAATGGACCTCAGGTTGGAAGAATCGTACTGGCGTCAGAAACAGCAAAGGACGTAACTCCTCCAATGCCTTTTGACGTGTGTGGCGCAATGTCTCAAGGATATATTGGATATCATATACAGCAGTGCTTGAAGTATGCACTGAAGGAAAAGGGTAAGGATATGCCTGTAGTTACATTGGCAACTCAGGTAGTTGTTGATGCTGAAGATCCTGCTTTCCAGAAACCTACTAAGCCTATCGGTCCTTTCTATACTGAAGAAGAGGCTAAGGCGCTTGAGGCTGAAAAAGGTTATTCAATGAAAGAAGATGCAGGAAGAGGATACAGAAGAGTTGTAGCTTCACCAATCCCTAAAAAAATCGTGGAAATAGATGCAGTCAAGCAGCTTTGGGATAACTGCGTAGTAATTACTTGCGGAGGCGGCGGCATTCCGGTTGTAGAAAAAGAAGACGGAAGACTTGAAGGTGTTGCTGCTGTTATCGACAAGGACTTCGCTGCAGAACTTCTGGCAGAACAGGTTGATGCAGACGTTCTCATGATTCTTACAGAAGTTGAGAAAGTTGCCATTAACTTCAATAAGCCTGATCAGAAAGAATTGAGTAGCATGACCTATGATGAAGCCGTTCAGTATAGAGAAGAAGGACACTTCCCTGCAGGAAGCATGCTTCCTAAGGTAGAGGCCGCAATGAAGTTTGTTGAAGCTTATCCTGAAAAGAAAGCAATCATTACTTCACTGGACAAAGCACTGGATGCTCTTGAAGGAAAGACAGGAACTGTAATAACTTTTAAATAATAAAAAAGCTTTGATCAATAAAGGCTTCGAGTAAATTCGAGGCCTTTTTTATTGGTTTATGCATAAAAAGATGAATATATTCACAAAATTATGCATAATAACCAAAAAAATGTATAAATATTTACAAAAACTGTTGAAATATACATAATAATGTATTATTATAATAAAAAATAGTGGTTTAAACACATATTATGCATCTTGAAGTGAATATTCATTAATGCATTATAATAAATAATTCAAGACGGGAGAACGATAGACATGGCAGTAAATTTAAAAGGAAGAAGCTTTTTAACTCTTATGGATTTTTCACCTGAAGAAATCAGATATTTACTTGATCTTTCTTGGGACCTTAAAGCAAAGAAAAGAGAAGGTATAAGAAACGAGCTTCTTAAAGGTAAAAACATTTGTCTTTTATTTGAAAAAACATCAACAAGAACAAGATGTGCATTCGAAGTGGCATGCCACGATGAAGGTGCACACGTTACATATCTTGATTCAAAGAGCTCACAGATGGGTAAGAAAGAATCATTGGAAGACACAGCGAAAGTCCTTGGAAGATTTTATGATGGCATTGAATACAGAGGATATGACCAGAAGGTTGTCGAAGATTTGGCGAAGTATTCAGGCGTATGTGTATGGAATGGGCTTACTGATGTGGATCACCCAACACAGATTCTCGCAGATATGCTGACTATCGAAGAACACGTAGCTAAACCTCTTAAGAAAGTAAAAGTTGTTTTTGTTGGAGATGTAAGAAACAACATGTCATATGCTTGGATGTATGGTTGCGCCAAAATGGGTATGAGCTTCGTAGCATATGGACCTCAGGAACTGATAGATGGCATCGATAAAGATGTAATCGCAAAGGTGCAGGAAGTTGCTGAATATACAGGCGCTTCAATAGAATTCTGTTCAGAACCATCCTGTCTGGAAGGTGCAGATGTGATTTATACTGATATTTGGGCTTCAATGGGTGAAGAAGATCAGATTCCTGAAAGAGTAAAAATGCTGACTCCGTACAGAGTTGATATGGATATGCTTAAGGCTACAGGTAATGAAGATGTTATCTTCATGCATTGCCTGCCATCATTCCATGATTTAGAGACTACAATGGCTAAGTCACAGATGGAACTTGGCTACGATATTCGCGAAGTTACTGAAGAAGTTTTCAGAAGCAGATTCTCAAAAGTATTTGATGAAGCAGAAAACAGACTCCACACAATTAAGGCGGTAATGGTAGCAACATTAGCATAACTTAATAATAATATTTCTTGCAATAAAACGCATTAGGTGATATTATCAACCAAAATGCGTTTTTTTGTATGCATTTGCACATATTAGTATTGACATCTATATTTAGAAAGAGTATTAGTTATGGAAATTGAACTTAAATACAGTATTCCTACAATGGAAATTGCAGAAGAAATTTGGAAGGATAAACTCTTTTTTCATCTTGAAGAAGATGACTCAAGAGAAGAACTTTGCTTTGATGCAAAGTACTATGACACGCCGGACTGGGCGCTTTCCAAAGAAGAAATGGCATACAGAGTAAGAAAAGAAGGCGATAGCTGGGTGGCTTCCATGAAGTGGAAAGGGCACGCGGAAGGCGCTCTTCATGTTCGAGAAGAAATAAACGTTCATGTAAATGATGATCGTGCAAACCCTGAAGTTTTTCATCAAAGCAAAATAGGAGATCATCTGCAGGAAGTAATCGGAGATAAGCCTCTTGAATGTATTCTTCAGACCAGATATCACAGAAGAAGATTCAGAATTGATACGGGGGATGGATTATACGAGCTTTCACTTGATGATGGATGGATTATAACTCCATACGGACAGGATAAAATCTTAGAAGTAGAACTGGAACTTTTCTCGGGAGAAACTGAAGAGTTGGAAAAGCTGGGTGCATCAATGTGCGAAAAGTACGGACTTGAAAAAGAAGAGCGCAGCAAGTATGCTCGAGGAATAGAAATTATAGAAAAAAATAGATAAATTGCTTATTAAAATACAAAGAGCACTTAATTGTCATAAAGTGCTCTTTTTATTTTTTAAAAATATTATTTCTTACGAGTTATTAAGAGTATTTCAGGTGGATTGTTTTGCTGATTTATAAAATTTATATATGCAGTATGATAAATTCTTGAATCCAAATCTTCACCTAGTTTCAACAACATTTCTTTTTCTCTTTTTCCCTCGTCATGTCCACTGTACATGGTTATGCAGAGAATCCCATCTACAGCTAAAAGGTCAAGAGCTGCATTAATAGCAACAGCAGTTTCGGAAAGTTGAGTCACTATTGATTTATCTCCTCCCGGAAGATATCCGAGGTTGAACATAATAACATTTACCTTGTCACTAATATATTGATGCATGTTGCTGTGAGAATCGCATATGATAGATATTGTGCCATTTTTAATGTGAGATTCAAAGCCTTCTTTGGAAAGAAGTGCCTGTGTAGCATTAACAGCGTTTTGCTGAATATCAAAACCATAAAGTTTTGATGGTTTGGTCTTAGCCAATGTTAAAGTATCATGGCCGTTTCCGCATGTAGCATCGATGATGATACTGCCTTCGAAAGCATATTGGGAGGCCAATAATATGGCTAAATCAGTTGTTTTTCGTATAATATTTGCCATAATTCACACTATCCTTTAATGTCGATTTTTTTTGATTATCCAATTCTGTACATAATTTGTCAATAATTTTCTTTTTCCTTTACTTTTGAGCGTGTTAGAGGTATAATAATATGCACTATGTGTTTATAATCGAGGAGGATATATATATGAAAGCAACATTAATTTCAAAGGAAAACAACGAAGCAAAATTCACTATGGAATTTACTGCAGAAGAATTTGAAAATGCTGTTGTAAGCGTTTACAAAGTTCAGAAGGATAAATTCAATATCGACGGCTTCAGAAAAGGTAAGGCACCAAGAAGTATCATTGAAAAGCAGTACGGCGAAGGCATCTTCTTTGAAGACGCTATCAACAACCTGTTCTCACTGCATTACCCACTGGCACTGGATGAACTGGATCTGGACGTAATCGATCACCCAAGATCAGAATTCAGCCCTGTTAAGAAGGGTGAAGGTTTCACAGTAACTATCACAGTTGCAGTTTACCCTGAATTCGAAGTAAAAGATTACACAGGCGTTGAAATCGAAACAGTAACTCACGAAGTTACAGATGAAGACGTAGAAAACGAACTGAAGTCAAGAGCTAGAAGAAACTCAAGAATGGTAGCTGTAGAAAGACCTGCTCAGGAAGGTGACACAGTTCTGATCGATTACGAAGGATGGTCAGAAGGCGTTCAGTTCCCTGGCGGTACTGCAGAAAGACAGCCTCTGAAGCTGGGATCAGGCACATTCATTCCTGGATTTGAAGAACAGCTTGTAGGCGTTAGCGTTGGAGAAAGCAAGGACGTAGTTGTTACTTTCCCTGAAGAATATCATTCAGAAGATCTGGCTGGTAAGGATGCTACATTCAAGTGCAAGGTTCACGAAATCAAAGAAGAACAGATTCCTGAAATCGATGATGAATTCGTTAAGGATATCAGTGAATTCGATACTATCGATGAACTGAAGGCTGACATCAGAGTAAACCTGGAAAAGGCTGCTGCTGACAGAGCTGAAACTGAAATGAAAAACAGCGTTCTCGAAAAGGTTTACAATGCTAACGATATCGAAATTCCTGATGTAATGGTTGAAAGCGAAATCGACAACATGATCGCTGAATTCGACCAGCAGCTGAGAGCTCAGGGAATGGATATTAACCTGTACTTCCAGTACATCGGTAAGGATGCTGCTTCATTCAGAGACGAAGTAAGAGAAGACGCTTACAAGAAGACTAAGACTAGAATGCTCGTAACAGCTGTAGCTGAAAAGGAAGCTTTCGAAGCTACTGAAGAAGATATCGAAGCTGAAATCGCTAAGATGGCTCAGGCATATGGTCTGGAAGCAGATAAAATCAAGGAAATGCTTGGTGCGCAGAACATCGCTATGATCGCAGGCGACATCAAGGTTAGAAAAGCTGTTGAATTCATGTATGATAAGGCAGTTAAAAAATAAGTTAAACAACCAATAAAAGGAGGTCCGGATCATGGCAATGATACCTTATGTGATCGAACAGACAAGTAGAGGAGAAAGATCCTACGATATTTATTCAAGACTTTTAAAAGACAGAATAATTTTTATCGGTGAGGCTATTGATGAACATATAGCCAGCCTTGTTGTTGCGCAGCTTCTTTTCCTGGAAGCGGAAGATCCGGATAAAGACATAAGCATATACATTAATAGCCCCGGCGGTTCAGTAACCGCCGGAATGGCTATTTATGACACCATGCAGTACATCAAGCCGGAAGTTTCAACAATCTGTGTTGGAATGGCTGCAAGCATGGGTGCTTTCTTGCTGGCAGCAGGCCAGAAGGGTAAGCGTTATGCGCTTCCAAATGCAGAAATTATGATTCATCAGCCACTGGGTGGAGTTTCAGGTCAGGCTGAAGATATTAAAATCCATGCAGAATGGATTTTGAGAACAAGGGAAAAGCTCAATAGAATCTTAAGTGAGAATACTGGGCAGCCTTTAGATATTATCGCCAAGGATACTGACAGAGATAACTTCATGTCAGCAGAAGAGGCTATGGGATACGGCCTTGTTGATAAGGTGATAAAAGATAGATAGGCGGGGGTATATATATGAGTAAATACGATGAAAATAACGAGCTGCGATGTTCGTTTTGCGGCAAGCCGCAAAGCCAAGTCAGCAGACTCATAAGTGGCTCAGGGGTTTATATATGTAATGAATGTGTAACCCTGTGTCAAGATATATTGACAGCGGAAGAAAAGACTCGTGTAGTTGAGGGTCAGATCGTTTCAGATCAGCCTGATAGTCTTCCGAAACCAAAGGAAATCTATGACGTTTTATCAGAATACGTTATAGGACAGGATGCAGCTAAAAAAGCTCTTGCAGTAGCGGTATATAACCACTATAAGAGAATCAACAGCGATAAATCCGAAGATGATGTAGAAATTCAGAAGAGCAATATCGTAATGGTTGGACCTACAGGATCAGGGAAAACTTTGCTGGCCCAGACACTTGCGAGAATACTGAACGTGCCTTTTGCAATTGCTGATGCTACTGCACTGACAGAAGCCGGATATGTTGGAGAAGACGTAGAGAATATTCTTCTTAAGCTTATTCAGGCAGCTGACTATGATATAGAAAAAGCACAGCGTGGAATAATTTACGTTGACGAAATCGATAAGATTTCCAAGAAGTCAGAAAATCCTTCAATCACAAGAGACGTAAGTGGTGAAGGCGTTCAGCAGGCATTGCTGAAGATTCTTGAAGGAACAGTAGCTAATGTCCCTCCACAGGGAGGCAGAAAACATCCTCATCAGGATTTCCTGCAGTTTGATACTACTAATGTACTGTTTATTTGCGGTGGTGCATTTGATGGACTTGATAAGGTGGTTCAGAGAAGAATCGGCGAAAAGACTATAGGTTTTAACTCAAACGTTTCAGCAAACAAACTGGAAAAGGCTGAGCTTTTGAAACATGTTCAGCATGAAGACTTGCTTAAATACGGACTCATTCCTGAATTTGTCGGAAGACTTCCTATGCTCGTAACATTGGAAGAACTGAGCAAGGAAGCTCTTATTGAAATAATTACAGAGCCTAAAAATGCACTGATTAAGCAGTATAGAAAACTGTTCGCTATGGATGATGTGGAACTGGAAGTAAGAGAAGATGCTATTGAAGCTATTGCAGAAAAAGCACTTGCGAGAAAGACAGGAGCAAGAGGTCTTCGTGGCATAATGGAAAAAATAATGACTGATATTATGTATGAATTACCATCAAGAGATGATGTTGATAAGTGCATAATTACAAGAGAAACCGTAGAAGCGGATAAAGAACCGGAGCTGGTACTGGCAAAGCCTGAACGTGCCATAGCAAAGGAAGCTGCAGCAGAAACGGCATAAGATGATACCGAGGCGGCTTTTGTAAGTCGCCTTGTTCAATACATAGATATATCGCGTTTTGCGATATGAAGGAGGCAACACATGGAAGATAACAAGAAACAGCCTGAAATTGAAGAGACTGTTGAAATGGAAATAGAAGAAAAAGAAGAGGCCACTGAAGAGGAAGGCATTATGGAGCTGCCGATGATTCCTCTTAGAGGTTTATCGGTATTCCCTTATATGGTACTGCATTTTGACATAGGCAGAGAAAAGTCAATCAATGCTTTAGAAAAAGCAATGATTACAGGACAGCATATTTTCCTTTCATCTCAGAAAGATGAAAATACAGATCTGCCTACAAGTGATGATTTTTATCATGTTGGAACAATCGGTAAAATTAAGCAGATGCTTAAACTGCCGGGAGATTCAATTAGAGTTTTAGTTGAGGGAATTGCCAGAGGTGCGATTGAAGAAGTTCTCTTTGATGTGCCTTATTTCAAATGTAGAGTAAGACGAATCGATGATGTTGAGGATTTGAAAGATGATGCTGAAGCAGAAGCTCTCATGAGAACAGTTCTTAACAGTTTTGATGAATACATTAACATCAACCAGAACTTAGCACCTGAAATTTTTGCTACTGTTGTTTCAATCGAAGAACCGGGCAGAATGGCAGACATGATTGCTTCACATCTTGAAATCAAGTTGGAAGACAAGCAAGAGATTCTGGAAATTCTTGAACCTAAGGCAAGACTTGAAAGACTCAATGCAATAATAGCTAAGGAAATCGAAATTCTTAACATCGAACAGGATATTTCTTCAAAAGTAAAATCCCAAATCAATAAGAATCAGAGAGAATATTACCTTCGAGAACAGATGAGAGCTATCCAGGAAGAACTGGGTGTTTCCGAAGATATTGAAGATGAAATCTCAGGTTATATGGAAAAGCTCAATGCTCTTGAACTTGAAGAGAAGACTCGCGATAAGATTGAAAAAGAAATAAAGCGTTTCTCTAAGATGCAGTCATCATCTGCGGAAGCTACAGTAAGCAGAAGCTATATTGAAACTGTATTAGCACTTCCTTGGAATACAGAAAGCGAAGGAAATATCGATCTTAACAAGGCAGAAGAAATCCTCAATGAAGATCATTATGGATTGGACAAGGTTAAAGAAAGAGTTCTTGAATATCTTGCAGTAATTCAGCTTAGTGAAAGTCTTAAGGGTCCTATCCTTTGTCTCGTTGGGCCTCCGGGAGTAGGTAAGACATCAATAGCAAAAAGCATTGCAAGATCCATCGACAGAGAATTTGTAAGAATGGCTCTGGGTGGAGTAAGAGATGAAGCTGAAATAAGAGGACACAGAAAAACTTATATAGGAGCCATTCCGGGAAGAATTATCAGTGCTATCAAAGATAGCGGAGTTAAGAACCCTGTATTCTTATTTGATGAAGTGGATAAGTTGGGAGCTGACTATAAGGGCGATCCATCATCTGCACTTTTGGAAGTATTGGATCCTGAGCAGAACAAGGACTTTACAGACCATTATCTTGAAGTACCGTTTGATCTCAGTAAGGTAATGTTCATTACTACAGCCAACACTACAGACACTATTCCGCGACCTTTGCTGGATAGAATGGAAGTAATAGAAGTAAGTGGCTATACTGAAGAAGAAAAAGTAAATATTGCAAGCAAGTATCTGGCTCCAAAACAGATAAAGGAAAATGGACTGACTTCAAAGAATATTTCCTTTAGCGAACAGAGTATCAGAACTTTGATAAATCACTATACAAGAGAGTCCGGAGTTAGAAACCTTGAAAGGGAAATCGGAAACATCTGTAGAAAAGTAGCAAGAAATGTTGTTTGCGGAGATGATAAGAAGGTTAACGTTTCAGGCAAAAAAGTGCAGGACCTTTTAGGAAAGAAAAAGTTCAGATATGATGTTATTAAGGGTGAAACCGAAGTTGGCGTTACTACAGGTCTTGCTTGGACAATCGTAGGGGGAGATACACTCTTCATTGAAACTACAGCTGTTCCGGGAAGTGGTAAACTTGTACTCACAGGTCAGCTTGGAGATGTTATGCAGGAATCTGCAAAAGCAGGCGTAAGCTATATCAGATCAGTTGCAAGCAAGTTTAAGATTGATGAAGAGTTTTACAAGAAATATGACTTACACATTCATATTCCTGAAGGAGCAACTCCTAAGGATGGTCCTTCTGCCGGAGTAACTATGTGCACAGCTATTATTTCAACGCTTACTGATACACCTGTAAGAAAAGATGTGGCAATGACAGGAGAAATAACTTTGAGAGGTAAAGTTCTTCCTGTAGGCGGCATTAGAGAAAAGGTGTTGGCGGCTCATAGAGCAGGAATAAGAAAGGTTCTTTTACCAAAGGACAATGAAGCAGATATACAGGATATTCCTGAAGTTGTAAGAAATGAAATGGAATTCGTTCTTATCAAGACAGTAAATGATGCACTTAAGCATGTACTTGTAAAGGGAGAATAATATGATTATAAAGAGATCCGATTTGGAAACTGTCGCAGTAAAACCCAGCCAGTATCCACCGGAAAATTTAAAAGAGATTGCATTTGCCGGCAGATCAAATGTCGGCAAGTCATCTTTGCTTAATTTAATAACAGGTCGTAAGAAACTGGCCAGAGTAAGCGGAAGTCCCGGTAAGACAAGAACCATTAACTTCTATATCATCAATGATGAATTTAGAGTAGTAGACCTTCCGGGATATGGATATGCTAAGGTTTCTAAATCCATGTCTGAAGGATGGGGCGATATGATGGAAACTTACCTTGGAGGAAGACCAAATCTTGTTAAGGTAATCCAGCTGGTTGATATTCGTCATGCACCTTCTAAGCAGGACATTGAAATGTATAATTACCTAAGACATTATGGTCTTGATGGAATAGTTGTAGCTACAAAGGCTGACAAGATTTCAAGAAATCAGTTACCTAAACATATCAAAGAAATCAGACAAACTCTTAAACTTTCGTCAGAAGACAAGGTGATTCCTGTATCAGCATTGAAGAAAACAGGATATGAGGAGTTACTCGATGTCATGGAAGGTCTGCTGGAGGGATAAATGAATTTTTTAGGCATTCAAGTGATAGTGAAGAGATTCAAAGCCATTAAGTTTATGATGGCTGATAAATCTGTTCCAAAAAGAAAAAAAGCCTTGATCATATTCGGCATTGCATACATATTTTTTCCTATAGATCTTATACCGCCTATTTTCTTCCCATTATCTCTTATAGATGATGTATGCTTATGGATATTTATTTTATGGTATTTATCTAGTGAACTTGATAAATATTGGATGGGTGGAAAAAGCAAGGATTATTCTAAAAAATTTCGTGGAAAAACATTCGTTGATGATGTAGAATATGAAGTAGATGAAAATGATGGCAAGTAACATTTTGTTATTGTAGAAGGAGACGAAGTATGAGTAACGATACCATCGGTACAGTAATGATCACTCAACAACAAATTAACGAAAGAGCAGCTGAAATAGGAAGACAGATTGAAGAAGACTTCAAAGGAGAACCTATCGTAGTGGTTGGTATTCTCAGAGGTGCGGTTATGTGGATGGTTGATGTTATGAAGAATACCAATCTTGATATGACCATCGATTTTATGTCTGTAAGCAGCTATGGTTCAGCAAAGAAATCATCCGGTATTGTTAAAATTAATAAGGACTTGGATACAGATATCGAAGGTAAGAACGTTATTATCGTTGAAGATATCGTAGATTCAGGTTATACCCTCAACTACCTTAAGGGCTATTTTGAAAGCAGAGCTGCAAAGGCTGTTAAAATCTGTACTTTACTCGATAAGCCTGATGGCAGAAAAGTGGAGATCGATGTTGATTACATAGGATTTACTGTAGACGATAGATTTATCATCGGATATGGTCTTGACTATGATCAAAAATACAGAAACCTTCCATATATATCATTTTTGGAAGACTAACATAAACTATTTAAAGCATTAAATAAATAAGGAGAATCAAAATGGGTTACGAAGTAAAAATCGGATTATCAAACAAGCACGTACATCTTCAGAAGGAACATATCGACATTCTGTTCGGTGAAGGACATGAACTGACACCAACTAAGGCGCTCGTACAGCCTGGTCAGTTTGCTTCAGAAGAAAAAGTAGATATCGTTGGACCTAAGACTACTCTGAAGGGTATCAGAGTACTGGGACCTGCTAGACCTGAAACACAGGTTGAAATTTCAATGACAGACGCTAGAATGCTGGGTATCAAGGCTCCTGTAAGAGAATCAGGTAAGCTGGATGGAACTCCTGGATGCAAGCTGGTTGGTCCTTGCGGAGAAGTTGAACTGGAAAAGGGCGTTATGGTAGCTCTGAGACACGTTCACCTGAGCCCTGCACAGGCTGAAGAAGCAGGCGTTAAAGATAAGGATATCGTTTGCCTGAAGGTTGGCGGAGAAAGAGGTCTGATTTTTGATAACGTACTGGTTAGATCAGGCGATGCTCACGAAAGAGAAGCTCATCTGGATACAGACGAAGGTAACGCAGCAGGATGCGGACCGGACGCAGTAGCAGAAATTATTAAGTAAGTAAAAGTGCGGAAATATTTCCGCACTTTTTTAATTTTCCATTTGTCTGGCTAAAAACCCGGCACCAAGTTCAGCAGTCTTTACTTCTAAATCTGTCAAGTCTCTTCCTTCGTGTGGCAATATGGTCACCGAGCCTATAGGATCACCATTGGAAAGTATGGGAACAACTACTTTCGCTCCTGAGCTAAATTTTGATTTGTGTTGAATTATATCATCTAATTCAGCATCTATGTCTTTATTGATGAATTCTTTAGTATTTGTTCCTGATACAGCTACGTAATGATCTGTGTCTGATACCAAGACAGGCAACCCCAGTATAGAGGATGCAGAGTCAGCAAAAAGTGTTGCTATTTGTCCTAATTCGCTGATCGGGGAATATTTCTTTAAAATAACTTCTCCTGCAGTACCTGTGTAGATTTCCAATGGGTCTCCTTCACGAATTCTTAAAATTTTTCTAATTTCCTTGGGGACCACGACTCTTCCCAAATCATCGATACGTCTGACAATTCCTGTTGCTTTCATAATTATATTTCTCTCCTTATGTTAAATATTCAACTTATTTTCTATTAACCAAGCCGTGGTAATATTATTTGTTAATGGGAAAAAATAATACTTAAATTTATGGATGTGGTGAAACTCTTTGACTTTTATTTATCATTGGAGTAACATTTTAATAAGTATGGGATTTTTTAGATGAACTTTGAAAGGGAACTATTGACATGAAAAAATTTCGTGGTCTTTGGAAGATAATATTTGGCAGAACGGCAATCCTTATTACCCTTATGCTTTTGCAAATTTTGCTGCTTCTGGGCGGATTCGCTTTTCTGGGAAAACATGTATTGGTACTCAACTCTATTTTAGGGGTTTTGGGTGTATTTATACTGATATATATTCTTAATGCCAAACAAAATTCTAGCTTTAAGCTGATGTGGATTATATTTATTTTAGCAATGCCTCTCGTTGGTGTAGTTTTCTTTATTTTTACTAAAATTCAGCCGGGAACAGCCAAACTGTCGAATAGAATAGATAAACTTATCGAGGAGGAAGCGCTGTTTTTAAGACCGGCAAGAGATACTGTAAATACTGTTTACTCCGAGTCAAAACAGGCATTCGGTCTATTTAAATATATCTACGAAAAAGGTAATTACCCTGTATATAATAATGCAGCAATCAAATATTTTCCTCTGGGTGAAGATAAATTTCAAGAAATGATTTATCAAATGGAAAAAGCCAAGGATTTCATTTTCCTGGAATACTTTATAGTTGAGAGAGGATATATGTGGGATACTGTTCTTGAAGTGCTTTCAAGAAAAGTTAAAGAAGGTGTAGAAGTAAGATTTATGTATGATGGAACCAATACACTTTCACTTCTTCCGAAGAATTATCCTGAAAGAATGAAAGCACGTGGCATCAAGTGCAAAGTTTTCTCTCCGATGACACCATTCCTTTCTACTCATCAGAACAATAGAGACCATAGAAAAATTTTGGTAATAGATGGACACACCGCCTTTACGGGAGGAGTAAATATAGCTGACGAATACATCAATAGAAGAGAAAGATTTGGACATTGGAAAGATACAGCAATCATGGTTCAAGGCGAGGCTGTCAACAGCTTCACTCTCATGTTCCTTCAAATGTGGAATATAGATGAAATTAAGACGGAAAACTATGGGCGCTATATGTACAATGGAGGATATATCGATCCTTCGGTGAAGAAGGGAGGCTTTATTGCCCCTTATGGAGATAGTCCTTTTGATAATGAAGAGCTGGGTAAAAAGGTTTATTTGGATATACTTAATCGTGCCAATGACTATGTTCATATAATGACTCCTTATTTGATTTTAGACGAAGAGACTGTAGATGCATTGACATTTGCTGCTCAAAGAGGCGTAGAGGTTAAATTAATATTACCTCACGTACCGGATAAAAAGTATGCTTACTGGCTTGCAAGAACTCATTATCGCGAATTGATTAGTGAGGGTGTTGAAATTTATGAATACACACCAGGATTTGTTCATGCTAAGGTATTTACAAGTGATGATGAAAAAGCTGTTGTAGGGACAATAAATCTTGACTATAGAAGCTTATTCCTGCACTTTGAATGTGCTGCATATATTTGGAAGAATCCTGTTATTAAAGATGTTGAACTGGACTTCCAAAGCACATTGAAACAATGCAGAAAGATGTCCTTGCAGGATTGTAAGGAGTATAATACAATCTATAAGGTGTTTGGGCAGGTGCTTAGACTTATTGCACCTCTTATGTAATGAAAGAAAGGATTTACCATGCTGTTTAGCAACATTACAATAATCAATGAAAATATGGAAGTAGAACAAGGAAAATATGTCCTTGTAAAAGACGATAAAATTGCTTATATAGGAGATGAAAAGCCTAATGAATCATCTGTAAGAGAGTATGATGGAAAGGGCAAGCTTCTCATGAGTGGATTCTTTAATGGTCACGGACATTCTCCAATGGCCCTTATGAGAGGTTACGGAGAGAATATGGGCCTTCAGGATTGGCTATTCAAGAAGATATTTCCGTTTGAAGATCAGCTTGACAGCAACGCAGTTTACTGGGGAACCATGCTGACAATGGCTGAATCCGTTAGATACGGAATAGTTTCCACCAGCGATATGTATTATTTCTGTGACGACATGGCTAAAGCAGTTATGGAATGTGGTTGCAAAAGCAACATATCAAGGTCTATAACAAATCCTATGGGAGCTCCTGTTGCTGAACTTGCCAGCTTTGGTGAAATGAAAGATTTTTACAGTAGTTTTCATAATGCAGCAGATGGAAGAATAAAAGTAGATATGAGCCTTCATGGCGAATACACTTCAAATCCTGAGACTGCTATGGCTCTTGCTGATTATACAAGAAGTCTTGGAGACACTATAATGCATATTCATGTTTCGGAAACTAAGTCAGAGCATGAAGAATGCATACAAAGACATGGACTTACACCTGCAGCGTATTTGGAAAAGATGGGTTTGTTTGATGTTCCCGCTATTGCTGCTCATTGTGTTTATTCAGATGACAATGACCTTGAAATTTTCAAGGCTAAAGGAGTAACAGTTGCCACAAACCCTGTCAGCAATATGAAGCTGGCCAGCGGTATTTGCAATGTTCAAAAAATCATAGACAAAGGGATCAACCTATCTATAGGTACAGACAGTGTTGCCAGCAACAATAGTCTTGACTTCATGGAAGAAATGAAAGTGATGACAATTGGATGCAAAGTGCACTCTTCAGATCCTACTGCAGTTAAACCTGCTGATACACTTCGTGCTGCTACTTTGGGTGGAGCAAAGGCTCAGGGCAGAAATGATACAGGTGTTTTGAAAGAAGGATATAAAGCGGATCTTATCGTAGTAGATATTTCTCAGCCTAATATGCATCCTGTTCACAATCTCATCAACAATATGGTGTATTCTAGTTCAGGTAAAGATGTACTCTTGACGATGGTTGATGGTAAGGTTCTTTATGACAATGGTGAATATACTACCATAGATTTGGAAAAAACCATTTACGAAGCGGAAAAGGCAACTAAAAATATACTTGAAAGGCTTTAATAATGACAAAAAAATCTTTATTAGGAGGAGCTGCAGTTCTGGCTGCAGCAGGCATAATTGTTAAATTCATAGGAGCGTTCTTCAGAATACCTCTTGCCAATTTTATTGGCGATGTTGGTATGGCGTACTATTATCCGGCATATTCCATTTATGGATTTTTACTGGTATTCGCAACTACCGGTATTCCGGTAGCCATATCAAAAATGGTTTCAGAAAGATATGCTGTCGGTCAGTTCAGTGAAGCTGAGAGAGTATTCAAATTATCCAGAACACTTATGTTTATAATAGGTGCGATTGGATTCTTTGTTTTATTCTTCTTCAGTAATGAGCTTGCAGAATTAATGAATAACCCGGGCTCTGCTTTAGCAATGAAAGCTACTGCACCGGCACTGATATTGGTTCCTATTATGTCGGCATACAGAGGATATTTTCAGGGTATGCAGGACATGACATCAACTGCAGTATCACAAGTAGTTGAACAGGTTTTCAGAGTAGTGTGTGGTCTTTCCTTAGCACTGATTCTTATGGGAAGCGTATATTCATTCCTTGAACCGAATGAGCAAGCAAGAGGTGCTGCAGGCGGATGCTTCGGTGCTTCAGCCGGAGCGGTAGGAGGATTACTTGTAATGCTTCTGTTCTATCTTGCTGCAAGAAAACAAATAAAAGAAAGAGTAAGAAATGACAGAACTGATGTAAAAGAAAGCAGCAGTACTATACTTAAGAAAATAGCAGGAATAGCTGTACCTATAACTATAGGAGCTGCTATGATGCCGATAGTCAATGTTGTGGATTCAAGTATCGTTATGACCAGACTTTTGGAAGCAGGTCTGGACAGAACTACTGCAGAAAGTTTGTTTGGACAGCTGACAGGCTTTGCGAGTCCTGTAGTACAGTTCCCGTTAGTACTGATACAGGCAATAGTTGTAAGTCTTGTTCCTATGGTTGCAGCTTCAAATAAACTTGGAAACAAAGCGGAACTTCACAATAATATATCTCTTGGCGTCAGAATGACATCAATAATAACATTGCCTGCGGCAATTGGTCTCTTTGTACTGTCTGAACAGGTATTATTGCTTCTGTACAGCTCACAGAGAGCAAGTGCTATAAGTGCAGCGCCATGCTTACAGATATTATCTTTAGGATTTATTTTCCTTGCTGCTCTTACAATATTCACAGGTGCTTTACAAGGACTTGGTAAACCGGGAATCCCTGTAAGAAATCTCTTCATAGGAGTAGTTGCAAAACTGGTATTAACATGGGTTCTTACAGCAATACCTGCGATAAATGTTATGGGTGCCGCATTAGGTACAATATCTGCATATGCAGTAGCTGCAGTATTGGATTATTTTGCACTTGTAAAATATAGCGGAGTTAAGCTCTCATTCAAACTTACACTTTTCAAACCATTAATATCAGCTGTTATAATGGGTATCGTGGTATTTGGAGCATATAAAGTACTGTTCATTATATTAGGAAGTAATGGTACAGCTACTATACTTTCAGTATTTGTTGGTGTTGTTGTTTACGGACTAGTGGTATTGAAGACAAAAACTATTGAAAGAGAAGAAATGATGACCATTTCTATTGGTAGAAAAATTGCTCTGATTTGCGATAAATTTAGATTATGGTAAACGTATGAAAAAAACTGTTGTTTGATTCAAAACGGCTTGACAAAACCGTTGAAAAATGGGACAATATAGCGTAAGCAAAGGCTTAGGACAACCTTTGTGTGTTAGTAATTTTAAGGAGGATTTATTGATGAATAAAGCGGAATTAGTAGCTGCAGTAGCAGAAAAGACCGGTTTTACTAAGAAAGACGCAGAATTAGCAGTTAACGCTTTCGTTTCAAGTGTAGAAGGCGCTTTAGTACAGGGTGAAAAAGTTCAGTTAATAGGATTTGGTACTTTCGAAGTTCGTGAAAGAAAGGCTAGACAGGGAAGAAATCCTAGAAAACCTGGTGAAATAATCAAGATCGATGCATCAAAGGCTCCTGTTTTCAAGGCAGGTAAGGCTCTGAAGGATGCAGTAAACAAATAAGAGTCGATTATAAAGGGTAACTGATGTTGCCCTTTTATTATTAATAAATTGTGGAGGAAAAAATGCGAATAGACAAATATCTTAAAAACTCCAGAATTATCAAAAGACGTACCGTGGCAAAAGAAGCTTGTGAACAAGGCAGAATTACAGTAAATGATAAAGTTGCTAAACCGGGGCTTGAAGTTAAGGTTGGGGATGAAATATTTATCCAGTTTGGTAACGGTAGCCTTAAAGTAGAAGTAATGGCACTAACTGAATCTTGCCGTAAGGAAGATGCTGCGGGAATGTATAGGGTAATTGAATAACCTCAGGAATAAAAACGAAACCTCTTGTCAAAAATCTAAATAGATTATGACAGGAGGTTTTTTATGATTTTAGGAATACCTAGAGGGGCTGTATATTACGATTATATTTCTTTTATAAGAGCCTTATTCAAAGACACAGACGTCATATTAAAGGAAGGGCCTGAGAATAATGAAACTATTCTTGAAAAGGGAACAGAAACTACAGTCGATGAAGCGTGCCTTCCTATAAAACTGCTAACAGGACAATGTGAATATTTAAAAGAAAAATGTGACAGAGTACTTATATTAAGAGTAATGAAGGATATCAACGGCAGGTGGTTATGTCCCAAAATACTAGGGCAAACCCAACTTATTACCTTGGGGATAGATAATGAAAAATTATTGATCACAGATTCCTTATTTCTTAATAATAGAAAGGATTCATATAAATGCTTATGGAAGATGTGCAAGTCATTGGGCATAGATAAAGAAAAGTTCAAGAAGAATTTCATAAAAGCATATAATGGGCTTGAAGAACAGAATTTTGGAAATGGTAAAATACACGTTGAAACAGCATGGGAATTTATTCCCGACTATCCTAAGCCGGGAGAAATTATACTACCGAATACGAGAAAAATCTTACTTTCAGGTCATTTTTATAATGTCTATGATAAATTTTCAAACAACGATATAATCCGCAGATTGGACGAATTGGCAATTGACACAATAACAGAAAAAGATGTGGCGCATAAAGATCAAGAAGAAGCAATAGAGCGCATCAACCTTATGAAGGTACCATACTGGGAGTCAGTTGTAAGAACATTAGGAACAGCTGTACATTTGAAAGACCAAATAGACGGGATAATATACCTTTCGTCTTTTTCTTGCGGACTTGATGCTATAGTTACTGAATTAATCAGAGAACATGTGAATGACATACCTATTATGGTCCTTAAAATTGATGGGCAGAAAGGAATGGCAGGTTATTTGACAAGGATAGAAGCTTTTGCTGATTTACTTGAAAAGAGAAGCGTATCATGATAGTAACGCTTCCTCATTTAGGCCCTTTATGGATAGCGGCAAAACAATTTTTTATATATAATGATATACCTTTTGTGAAACCTTTTGAAAACGGACAAAGTGCACTTTCAGAAGGAAGCAAAATTTCTCCGGAGGAGATGTGTCTGCCTTTTAAATACATGATAGGTAACTTAATGAATGCCCATAAGCTCGGAGCGGATACTGCAATTATGATATCGACAAGTGGCCCTTGTAGACTAGGAGAATACGGGGAGATGTTGAAGGTGGTTTTATGCAATGCCGGAGTAGACTACAATTGGGTTATTTTGGAATCACTGGGACCTTTAGGTTTGAAAAGACTATTTAGCAAAATGAAAGGTAAGAATGTATCAGCAAAGGATACAATAAGAGGAATTATGGGGCTAGTGATTTCCATTGTTCTTATATTTGATATAGATTTGTTCGAACGAAGAGTTTTAAAAAAGTCGGGTTATGCAAATAATGCTGGCGAACCGGTTATGATTTTGAAGAACACAAAACAACGACTGAACTTGGCCGTCTCATATAAAGAAGCATTCGGAATTTTAAGGGTGGGGAAAAGAGACATTAATTCTATAAAGGTGAATAAAAATAAAACTCCCGTAAAAATATATATAACAGGAGAAATATATACATCCATAGAAAGTGAAGCCAACGGACATATTGAAGAAATATTAATGCAGTCAGGCTGTTGTATCAAAAGGCATATAGATATTTCATGGTGGATAATACATTCTATAAAAAGAAAATTAATCCCGGACTTTATTTATAAACTAATTGATAAAAGGCGTCCTGTGAATAATAACGTAGGTGGTTACGGAAGAGAAAGTGCACATAAGATCAATATTCATAAATGGGCGGATGGTATTATTAAAATCATGCCTTCGGGATGTATGCCTGAAATAGTAACCAAAGCATATTGTGAAGGGGCATTTAATGACGATAATAAATGGAATAAGAAAATTCTTCATCTTATATATGACGAGATGAGAGAAGAAACAGGGTATGTAACAAGAATCGAGGCTTTTGTGGATATGCTTGAAAGGAAAAGAAATGTACTGGCTGGGGATAGACGTAGGGTCAATAAGTACTGATTTAGTTATGATGAGCAATAATGGAGAGCTTGCTGAAAGTTTATATTTGAAAACAGGTAGCAAACCTATAAATGCCATTAAAACAGGACTTAAAACATTAGGAGAACGATATGACGATGATGAAATAGCAGGAGTTGGTATTACCGGAAGTGGTCGTCATCTTGGTGGTGCGGTAGTAGGCGCCGATATAATTAAGAATGAAATTACAGCTCACGGAAGGGCTGTTGAAGAGATAGATAAGGAAATAAAAACAGTTATAGAAATAGGTGGACAAGACTCCAAGCTCATTTTGATGAAAGACGGTATGGTAATGGATTTCGCCATGAATACAGTTTGTGCGGCAGGAACGGGGTCTTTTCTTGACAGACAAGCTACAAGAATGGGATATACAATTGAAGAAATGAGTGAGATGGCAGCTAGAGCCACAAGAGTTGAAGAAATTGCCGGTAGGTGTGCTGTATTTGCTGAAACAGATATAATTCATAAACAGCAAGTGGGAGCGAAAGAAGATGAGCTTATGGCAGGCATGTGTAAGGCGTTAGCTGTAACATATATGTCAAATGTTGCTAAGGGCAAGAAGCTTATGCCAAAGATATGTTTCCAAGGTGGTGTAGCTTCAAATAAAGGGATGGTAAAGGCCTTTGAAGACATATTGCAAACTAAGCTTTTTGTCCCCAAAGAACATAAAGTAATGGGTGCATATGGAGCGGCATTACTGGCAAAAGAAAAAAGCTCCGGCACATCAAGGTTCAAAGGATTTGAACTTGGTGTACAAGAGCTTGAACTTTACGAAATTAAATGTTCTGATTGTAGTAACTCATGTGTTGTCACAACGATCCGTAACGGGAAAGAAGTTCATGGATACATCGGAGATCGTTGTGGTAAGTACTCGTCAGGCAATGTTAGGAATACGTGAGAGTATGCGATTCCATACCAATGGTATCAATATCAGATGAATCGGCAACATTACAGCACATTTGAGTATGCGTGTAGGAAGTAATATTGCGAATGCATCGCCCATCATAATTGATAACCAAAATGTATCTAAGAATAAGTTTAAGCCTAATAAGATGATAAGGCTTGCCGGAAGTACATTTTTCCAAGTTACTTTTTCTTTACCTTTGAGGAAGATTCCGAAGACGAATCCTGTGAGAGCTGCAGTTAATGTAAAACCGGGGAAAAACATTCCGGAAGGGAAAATAATCATCCCCAGTATATCTCCTATAGCATATCCCAAGGCTGCCCATAATGGTCCATACATGATTCCCATCATGGCCACCGGAACGAAACCGAATCCTATTCTGAGAATAGGTGTATTAATAGAACAAAATCTAGTAAGAATTATCTCTAAGGCAATTAAAAATGCCATTGTTACGAGACGTGAAGTGGTAGATTTTTTATTCATTAAAAAACTCCTTTGTCTAATAGCGGACGCGAAATTGTATCGCGGCATAACCTTCGTTCACAGGCAACATCCCATCCTGTGACACTTTACGCACAATATCTACTCTACGCGACATAAATTCTAACATAATGAAGAGTTCCTTACAATAGGAGCTTTTTATTATACAATTATAATACATTACCAAAAGATAGCATTTCATTTTCATGAAGATAAGTCAGAGTCTGCCTCAACTCAGATGAAATAGCGGCAGCATTGGATTTATCTTTCGTTGTTATGAAATACTCTGCTTTACTTACAAGGCTATCAGCCTCATTGATGATTTGTGCATTTATAAAATACTCTGATATTTTCTTAAACTTTTCCCAGTCTTCATCTATAGACCGAAATGCCACAATAGCACTATCCCAGTCATCGTCCATAACCGCAGGTAAGATTTGATTTTCTATTATAGTACTATAATCGTTAACGGCTGCAGTGGAATAACGATCATAAAGTTCCCAAGGAACAATTAGCGCCATGAGGCATAAGATGGATATCAAAAGGTTTTTCATAAGGCCACCTCTTTGGCATATTCGCTTCCTTCAATACATAAGTAAGTATGCAGCCGAGATGAACTATCGCAAAAGGCAAGAAATACTTTTTTACTGTCTTCTATTCCCATTAGAGAAAGTTCGGCGTTAAGTCTTTTTTCATTCCATCCGGATCTTATCAAGTTATCTTTATAAAGCACACCATCAGATATAAAAACCATAGGCATTGTTTCTATTGGTTTTTTCATAGAAATATCTTTGGGAGTTAAAGGTTTGGAGGTTGATTTCAATGTTATAGAAAGATCGCCGTTTGATTCCATGATGGCATATTCAACATCTGATAGGGAAGAAGCATTTCCCAGTCGTAGTTGTTCCATTAAATCATTGATGGTGATTCGCAGTTTGTTTAATTCTTTGTGGTTAATTTGACCTTTATCTATAAGGATACTTGGACGACCGCTAAAGAAGTTTTTAATTCGTTCGCTTTTAAGAGAAAGATATGAAATAAGAACTTGAATAAAGAGGAGAGTGAATATGGCAGTAATTCCTGTTATTAAAGAGACATCCGGAGACTCTATTGGTATTGAAGCCAGTTCGGCTATCATAAATACAACAATAAGTTGAAAAGGAGACATCTTGGATAGCTCACCTTTACCCATGATTTTTATTACGAGAAGAACCAACATATATAATAAGATGGTTCGTACAAATATAACTAACATCAAATCACCTCCTATAATAAGGTTTATTGTTTACAAATGTGCAACTGTATATACGACATATATTAATATGAAGTAATGTTAGAGCTATAGTTGACAAGTTAGATAAATAGCGCCCGTTAAATGACCTTATTTACTGTTAAAAAAATAGACTATTTATTAAAGAAAATAGGAAGAAAAAAAGAATAAAAAAAGTTAAAAAAAGGTGTTGACAATGTGGTTGCGCTTTGGTATTATTAACAAGCTGTCGCGTGAAACGACGGGAAACAACAAGAAGCGAGCAATCTTAGCAGATAAGCAAGCTGAAAAAAACTTTTAAAAAAGTTGAAAAAAGTTGTTGACAAAGTAAGTTGAATGCGATATACTAAACAAGCTGTCGCCGAGAGCGGCACATGAACCTTGAAAACTTCATAGTGTAGAAATTTGAGTCAAAATAATATTTTGA
>JAZUBM010000007.1:0-6194 GCA_045638485.1 Lentihominibacter sp.
TACTCCTGATTCCCTTAGAATAAGTTCTAAAGTTCTCCAGACAGTATGCATCGTCAAGGCCGTAGTGATAACCTGCTATGACAAAGTCATATTGGCTGAATTCATCAGGTCTTATGTCAAGGCAGTTTCCATTATTGGTTAGATTCGCCTCAATCCCAAGATATACCTTTATATCATCAAACTCGTTATTCAGTTCCGTTATTATCCTTCTCATTTCAGGAACAGATTCACGTTTCATTCCATGCTCGTTGTGGCCCGGCCCATGATCAGTTATAGCTATTGCCTTTAGTCCCAATTGCCTTGCATGCAGGACATTCTCGCGTATTGTTCCCTTACCATGTGAAAAGACAGTATGCGTGTGATAATCTACTGTCAATTTGTAACTCATTTATATATTTCTCCTATTTTTAACCGTATTTTGTTAGTGTATCATAAATATGCCAATAGGTGTACTTTTTTTCATCACAAAACAAATTTCGTACAAATTACTCCACCGAAATCCCAACCATTATAGTTTCGCCTCCGCCAAGAAAAAAGAGAGACCAATTGAGTCTCTTTTTTGTTATAATTTATAATAACTAACCGACAAGGAGAAGCCCATGGACATACAAAAAACCATCGACTCATTAAAAAATAAATTATATGAAGTAACGTACTTCAAAACTGCCATAGAAGCAGCAGACTATCTTGACCAACAAATCGACAATAAAATTGTCGGCTTTGGAGACTCCAGAACCATGATAGACATGGAACTGTACAAGAGGCTTTCTAAGCATAACGAGGTACATGATCCATATCAAGGTAAAGACAATGACGAGTTTCTTGAAATTGCCAAGAAAACCCTCACGACAGATATTTTCCTTACTTCTGTAAATGCTATGTCAGAGACAGGGGAAATGGTGAATATCGATGGTACCGGAAACCGTGTTGCGGGATCTCTTTTCGGACATGAGAAAGTATATTTCATCGTCAGCACCAATAAAATAGAGCCGACATTAGAAGATGCAATATATCGTGCAAGAAACGTTGCGGGACCAAAGAATTCTATGAAGTATGATCTGCCGACACCATGCGTGGCGAATGGCGGAGATAAATGCTATGACTGCAAAAGCTCGGAAAGAATTTGCAATGCACTTGTGCTGTACCTCAGAAAAATGAACGATGTAGAGGAAGTTGAAATAGTACTCATCGATGAGGAAATGGGATTTTAATCGTATGAAACTTTATGAGAAAATAAAAAACTACATACCATTCAACCAGCAAGAAGCTCAAGACAAAGAGAAGATTCTTAAATTTATTGAAAAGAATCCTGACTTTCTTCTTCGTGACAATATATTAGGTCACATGACAACATCCATATGGACCGTTAATAAAGCTCGCACCAAAACTCTCATGGTGTATCACAATATTTATGATTCTTGGTCATGGATAGGCGGCCACGCGGATGGAGAAGAGCTGCTGCACCAAGTTGCAATGCGTGAGCTGCAAGAAGAAACGGGAATAGCCAATGCATCGCTTATAACAGATGAAATCTTCAGCATAGAAATCCTTGATGTTGCAGAGCATATCAAGAAAGGCAAGACTGTGCCGAAGCACCTTCACTTCAATGTGACCTACATTGCCGAAGCCGACGAAGAGTGCACTTTGCATATAAATGAAGAAGAAAATAAAGATGTTCGATGGTTCGCATTTGACGATGCACTCAAGGCATCGAAGGAACCATGGATGGTAGAAAACGTATATAAGAAATTGATTGAAAGGACGCGCCATGAAAATAACAACAGATAAAGTGGTATTTGACTTTTGCAAAGATAACAAACCTGCAGCGGTGATAGAAGCTCCTACGACCATAGAAGTCGCTACTAAAGACTGTTTCTCAAACCAGCTGCGTGAGCCGGGAGATACGCTGGATGCTTTGGATTGGGATGACACAAATCCCGCAACCGGTCCAATATATATTAAGGGTGCAGAACCGGGGGATACTCTTAAGGTGTATATAGATAAGATCGATGTAGATGCAAAGGGCACAGTGTGTGCCATAGAAGGAGAGGGAACCGTTGGACATAAGGTTTTCGGTTCTCATTCCAAGATAGTTTCTGTAAGAAATGGATTCGCTGAGTTTTCTTCAGATATAAAGATTCCGATAAAGCCGATGATCGGTGTTATAGGTGTGGCTCCTGCAGACGGTAGCATAAACAGTGGAACTCCGGGACCTCATGGTGGCAACATGGATAATATCATGGTGTGCGAAGGTGCTGTGCTGTATTTTCCTGTTGCAGTGGAAGGTGCACTTTTGGCCCTGGGTGATGTTCATGCGGTTATGGGTGATGGAGAAGTTGGCGTGACAGGACTGGAAATTCCGGCAGACGTGACACTCACCGTAGAAGTGATTAAGGGAAAAGCTCCTGAATATCCGATTTTGGAAAACGATGAAATTTTTAGCGTGATCGTTTCAAAGGAAACAGTAGATGAGGCTGCAGATGTGGCAGCAGAATTGATGGTCGACTTCCTGGCGTCTAGAATAGATTTACCGACAGAAGAAATCGTTATGCTGATGAGTCTTGTAGGCAATGTGGAAATCTGTCAGATAGTAGATCCGTTGAAGACAGTGAGATTTGTGTTCCCTAAGAGATATATGACTAGGGCAGAGTTTTAAAACAGTTTAATAATAAAGAAAAATACGTCCAAAGATCGGACGTATTTTTTAGTGGTTATTATTTCATTATCATATCGATTCCGCGCTGGAGCGTTTCAGCATCGATTGCCCCAATGGAGTAAGTAATAATATATCCGTTACTGTCTATAAAGTAGGTTGCCGGCAATGACTGCACTCCATACGCACTGTCGGCACTTGATTCGGTATCATAAAACACAGGGAAAGTATACCCGCGCTTCGAAATAAACTTAGACGCGGAATTAACAGTTTCTCGAACGCCATCCGTCGTATTAATCATTAAGAATTGTACGTCATTACCCAGTTCCTGATACTTATCTTCGAAATCAGGCATCTCACTTTGGCAAGGGCCGCACCAGCTGGCCCAGAAATTAAGAACGACAGGCTTACCGATGAAATCGTGAAGCTCTACTGCATTGCCTTTAACATCATAGACGATAAAATTAGGCGCCTTAGTACCTTGAGGATTTGGATCTGTAAAATCTTCCTCTGTGGCATACTTCAGCGCAAGCTGAGAATAGACCACCGATGCGCCAATTATTAATACAGCAAAAATTACTGCTATTATTAATAAGTTCCTTTTGTTCTTCATAAAAACCCCTCCCATAAAAAACATACATACTATATATGTAAAATAGATTGTAGCACATTTAATCGAAAAGCACCATACTCTACCCAAATGGTATAAATAGTTCACCGTAGTGACATCAAAAGTTGGAACGACTAATTATTAAATATAATGTATAATTATAAACGATATCAATTAGAATATAAATATAAATATCAGAAAAATAAAACTTTTGACTTGAGTAAATTAATTGTAGAGCTTATAATTGCACTATGTTATACTAAAGTAAATGATACGTGCCCAAATCATATTAGTGGTCGCAATAATTCATTTGAATTTTTATTCATCATTACATTTTTTAAGGAGGAAGTAAAAATGGGTGACAAAAAAGTTGCTTGCGTCGAACGCGTTATGCAGCAGAGTTCAGGCTTACACAGAACACTGCCTGTAAAGTCTGCAGTAATGGTAGGCGTTGGTGGAACACTGGGAACTGGTCTGTTCCTGAGCTCAGGTGATGTACTTTCAACAGTAGGTCCTTGGGGTGCAATTATTCTTTATGCTATTGGCGGATTTATCGCATGGCTCATGACTGCATGTCTGGGTGAAATGTCAGCTGCAATGCCTGTATCAGGTGCTCAGCAGGCTTACGCTACAGAATTCGGCGGTCCTGCATTAGGTATGACTATCGGTTGGGTAGGCTGGCTTGGCGGAGCTACTACAATTTCCGCACAGGTTGTTGCAAGTGCTATCCTGATGAGAGATATCATTCCTGGCTCACCAACTTGGATCTGGATTGTTATCTTCGCAATCGTACTGTTTGGTCTGAACATGCTGGATGCTAAGCTGTTCGGAGAAATCTCATTCTGGGCATCAACTCTGAAGCTGTTACTGGTAGTAGCATTCATCATCATCGGTGCTGCTATGCTGTTCGGCGGATTCGGATATGACGCTGCAGCTGTATCACACAGTGCAGACGGCGGTAAGGTTACATTATTAGCAATGTGCGGATGTATCCTGACATCATTCTACGCTTATGCAGGAACTGAAATCATCGGTTCAACTGCAGGAGAACTGAAAGATGAAAACAAGATGGGCAAGACTATCAACATGACAATCATCGTTCTGCTGGCAGTAGTTCTGGTATGTATCGGATTCGTATGCATGCTGCTTCCTGCTGACCAGGCTGACGTTCTGGGTTCACCATTCGTTTACATCTTCAGAAATGCTGGTCTTGACAGTGCAGCTCTGATCGTAAACTTAGTAGTTCTTTCATCAGCTCTGACTTCAGGTAACTACTTCACATATGAATGTTCAAGATACCTCTGGTCAATGGCTAAGTTCGAACAGGCTCCTAAGTTCTTTGCTAAGACAAACGCTAAGGGCGTTCCTGTAAGAGCTCTGATCATCTCCATGATCTGCGGAATGGCTGCTATCGTAGCTGAATTCGTAGCTCCTGACACTGTATACCTGTTCATCCTGTACCTGATCGGTGGATGTAACATCTTCCTGTACACTGTAATCTGTGCTACTTGCTACAGATTCAGAAAACGTTACATCGCTGACGGCGGTAAGGTAGAAGATCTGAAGTACAAGACTCCATTATTCCCACTGGTTCCAATCCTGGGTATCATCGCATTCATGCTGATGCTGGTTGCTACTCTGGTAGACCCTGGTGAAAGAGTTGGTATCATCGTTTGTGCTATCCTGTACTTAGCTATCTACATCGGATGCAGAATCTTCGTTAAGAAGAAGGGCGCTGATGCAGTTAAAAACGTTAGCGTATAATCATCTTTTCTAGGAGAAAAACTCGTGATTAGCAAAGAGAGAATATACAAAGATTTGGAACGGCTTGTAGCCGTTCCAAGTGTTTCCGGGACAATTAATGAAGATTTGGGAGCATTTGAACTGGAAAAAATGCTTTTAGAAATCCCGTATTTCGCAGAGCATAAAGAAAATGTTAAGCTGGTTCCACTTGAGAATGACGTTCTTGGAAGAAGAATCGTAACTGCATATCTGGAATGTTGTCCGGAAAGCAAGAAGGTTATTCTTCTGGTAGGTCACTACGATGTAGTTGACGTAGAAGAATTCGGTCATCTCAAGAAGGAAGCATATGACATCGAAACAATAACTAAGCGTATCAATGAACTGCCACTTGACGAAGAAACTCGCAAGGACTATGAAAGCGGCGAATGGTACTTCGGAAGAGGTACTGCTGATATGAAAATCGGTCATGCCATTTCACTGGAATTGCTGCGTCACTATGCAGAAGAAGGCGGAATCAACGGTAACCTGCTTTATGTAGGTGTTTGCGGAGAAGAAACAAACTCAGAAGGTATGCTTAGAGCTGTACCATTCTTCAATCAGTTCAGAGAAGAAAAGGGCGTTGAATATGAAGCACTGTTGATGCCGGAATGTTACATGGTTGAAAATCAGGCAACTGACCCTAACCATTACATTCACTACGGATCACAGGGCAAAGTTATGCCTATGTTCTTCTTTGTTGGATCAGCAACACATTCCGAAGAACCTTTCTTAGGAATAGACCCTCTTCTCATGTCAAATGAGGTTTATAAGAGAATGCAGCTGAACCCTGATTTCGTTGAATCAGTAGGTATCGATGTAGGTGTGCCACCTGTGGCGTTGAAGAGCATGGACCTTAAGACAACTTATTCATGTTCAACACCTATGTATGCAGCAGCATATTACACTCTAGCTACACTGTGCCTGGATCCTAAGGAAACAGTAAAGAAACTTACAGAAATTGCAGAAGAAAGTTTCAAAGAAGCTATCAGCTTCGTAGACGCACGTGAAAAGGCATACATCGAAAAGACAGGAGTAACTCCTGCCAGATTCAAATGCTCACCATGCGTTAAAACTTTTGACCAGTTATATAAGGAAGCTAAAGCAGCTTATAACGGTGACTTTGATCAGGCTATTAAAGATCTGATTAAG
>JAZUBM010000008.1:0-2747 GCA_045638485.1 Lentihominibacter sp.
GCTCTGGAACTCGCCGTGGGTCTTGGTATCAAAATATTTCAGAGGTAGTCTATCCAGCTTGGTGCTCATTTTATCACGAAGTGTATAGATAACCTTCTGTGAAACGTCTGCCATAATCCAGCCCTGAATAACTCCAAAAGCCAAACTGAGAAGGTACATACCAAGCAGCGCCAGCAGTATATACAGAAGTCCGCTAAAATCGATTCCTGTCACGTTTCTAAGGCCATCCACAACTTTATCTGTAGCTGCACCTAAGATTGCAGGTGACAATATGGAAAAGAGTGTACTCAATATAGCAAACATGAAAACAATTGCAAGGCGTATCCTATATGGTTTCAGATAGGCAAGCAGCGTCTTCATCGTTTTGCTGAAGTTCTTTGCCTTTTCAGGAGGCATTATATCTTTCTTTGACATTTTAGCCATTACTTACGCCCCCTTTCCAGCTCTTCTTCACTAAGCTGTGAAAGAGCGATTTCTTTGTAGACTTCACATGACTGCATCAGTTCTTCATGGGTACCCTTGCCGGCCAGCTTGCCATCATCAAGCACCAGAATCTGATCTGCATCCATAATAGTATTTATTCTCTGAGCAACGATTATGATAGTGCTGCCGCCAACCTTTTCTTTAAGAGCGTCTCTCAATGCCTTATCGGTCTTAAAGTCAAGGGCAGAGAAGCTGTCATCAAATATGAATATATCCGGCTTTTTAACCAAAGCTCTTGCGATAGAAAGTCTCTGTTTCTGACCTCCGGATACGTTGGTTCCTCCCTGAGCGATTTCCTCTTCAAGTCCCTTTGGCTTTTCTGCTATAAAGGCTGTTGCCTGCGCCGTCTCAAGCGCCGCCATCATATCTTCTTTAGTCGCATCTTTCTTGCCGTACTGTAAGTTGCTGGCTATAGTTCCTGAGAAAAGCACTCCCTTCTGCGGGATATATCCGATCTTTTCTCTCAGAGCATTCTGGGTCATCTCTCTTATGTCGACGCCATCCACCAGCACCTGGCCTTCTGACGCATCATAGAATCTAGGAATCAGTTTAATCAAACTTGACTTTCCACTTCCCGTACCACCTATGATAGCTGTAGTCTTTCCGGGTTCTGCAACGAAGCTGATATTTTCAAGAGTCTTTTCTTCTGCATCAGGATATGCAAAGTTCACATTTTTGAATTCCACCAGGCCTCTCAAGGAGCTGCTCTTTGCATCTGCGCTCTGCGCATCCTTTGCATCGGCTTCGCCGAAAACTATCGGCTCTGTCGGATCCACGATGCTTGGTTCAACATCTATTACCGCGCCTATTCTCTGAGCAGATACTGCTGCTCTTGGAATCATGATAAATATCATGGTAACAAAGAGGAATGACATGATAACATGCATAGCATACTGAAGATATGCCAGCATATCGCCCACCATGAGCCTTTCCGCTTCAATCAAGTGAGCTCCTGCCCATATGATAAGTATGCCTACACCATTCATTACAAACATCAGCAGCGGCATCATGAATGACATTGCTTTGTTTACGAATAAATTGAGCTTTGTAAGATCCCAATTAGCTACATCAAATCTCTTCTGCTCGGATTTTTCTGTTGTGAACGCTCTGATAACAAGAATCCCTGAAAGTCTTTCTTTCATTATGAGATTGAGTCTATCCAGTTTCTGCTGAAGGACCTTGAATTTAGGCAGTACAAGCAGGAAGGATAAAGTCATGATAACAACTATAGCTCCCAGTGCAATCCCTACTGTCCATGACAATGATACGCTGGTCTGCAGTGCTCTCACTACAGATCCGATACCCATGCATGGGGCGAAGATGGCCATTCTGAGGAGCATTACAGTAGTCTGCTGTACAGTCTGAACGTCATTTGTGGATCTTGTAATCAGTGACGCAGTCGAAAACTCTTCAAGTTCTCCTGCCGAGAAGTTTGTTACTCTGTTAAACAGCGTATGTCTAATATCTCTTGCTGTTTTAGCTGCCGCTCTTGCTGCCAGAAAATCCCCGGCTATGGCAAACACCAGAGTTCCCACCGATATGGCAATCATGATTGCTCCGGTTCGCCAAATATATGGCATATTTCCTTTAACTATACCTTCATCAATTATATCCGACATGTATGCAGGCAGCGCCAATTCGCACATTGCCTGACCGAAAAGAAACAGGATAATTAACAAGATATATGGAACATATGGCTTATAATATCTAAGCACTGTTTTCATCAGTTTTTCCTTTCCATGTAAAAATCATTAACATTATTATTTTATAACTATGAGAAATAGTTGTCTAGACGGCTATTGGAAAAATCTCCTTTTGCAGTTAGGTTGACAATTCTT
Organism: Lentihominibacter sp.; assembly: GCA_045638485.1. Classification (GTDB taxonomy): domain Bacteria; phylum Bacillota; class Clostridia; order Peptostreptococcales; family Anaerovoracaceae; genus Lentihominibacter. The sequence goes on from JAZUBM010000008.1 coordinate 2,322, forward strand.
TTTCGCAAGTTTACAATCCTCTTACAGTTGCAATTACAACTTGCAACAAGCTATCACTCCTGTGGAAGGAATAATTATGTTTATAACCGAAACAAACCTTAAGGCATCTTTGCCTTCACAATATAAGGATATTCCTTTACATATTTTTGACACTTTGGATTCAACCAATACCAAAGCTCATCAATTGGCCCTTGAAGGAGCACCTCACGGAACAGTGGTTATGGCTACCCAACAAACAGGTGGTAAGGGACGCTTGGGACGAAGCTTCTTTTCTCCTAAGAACGGAATTTATTTATCCGTAATTATCAAGCCTGATTTCGACCTTTCAAAGTCGGTTTTAGTTACTCCCGCTGCAGCCGTAGCCGTGGCAGATGCCATCGAAACTGTTTGTGGCGCGTCTGCCTCCATCAAGTGGGTCAACGATGT
>JAZUBM010000009.1:0-3291 GCA_045638485.1 Lentihominibacter sp.
GTTCTGACAGGGTTACACTGATGCGGTATACATTAGTCATCTGTTCTCCTGCAATCACAGGAAACAGGTGGGCCGTATTATCCAGCTTGTCCCAGCGGATTTCCCTCCGGTATGCCAGCTTTCCGCCCTTTTTTTCCTTCCCGTCCGGGATTATATTTTCGTTCTGATTGTGTTTCTTTCTCATGGAAATATTATACCATTCCTGCGGCAGGTCAGTCAATAAAATACGGGACGGCCACAGGCTTTCTCACATTCGGCCACGCCTTCTCAGGTTCAAGTCCACACCTTCGCAATCTGAAGCATAAAAAAACCGCCCACTTTGTGAACGGTTGTTTCATACATGGTTGCGGGGACAGGACTTGAACCTGCGGCCTCCGGGTTATGAGCCCGACGAGCTACCAACTGCTCCACCCCGCGTCATTATTAATTTGTGTGGCTTACAAGACGTTGTTCAACCTGTCTCCATAAATTGGTGCCGGAGACCGGGGTCGAACCGGTACGATCGGTAAGGATCGCAGGATTTTAAGTCCTGTGCGTCTGCCAATTCCGCCACTCCGGCATTCTTCAGAAAATGTATTTCTGAAAAAAAATGGCTCCGAGGGTGGGGCTCGAACCCACAGCCTACCGGTTAACAGCCGGTTGCTCCACCATTGAGCTACCTCGGAACATTAGGTCGTCTCTTATCGCGACAAGTAGTATTATAGCGTACCCCACGATAAGTGTCAACCTAAATTTAATTATTTTTTCTTATTTTTTTATATTTTTTTCATCGACAATTGTCGCCAATTATACTTATTTCTTGCCCAGACGTCTTACCAGTGATTTCTTTTCACCTTCGTCCTTGCTGTCATCACCGGCAGGATCTCCTAATGTGTAGTCGATATCGATGCGTTCAGGTTCAATAGCCTTAGTTTCTTCTTCCTGAAGTTTCTTATCTTCTTCTTCGATAGCTTTCAGGTTCTTAACTCTGTCGGCTTCGATGCCTTCTTCGATCATCTTAATCTTTTCTGCGTACTTCTTGATGTTAGCTCTGTCGTCATCTTCTTCATACATCTTAAGAAGTTCCTTCATTGATTCCAGATGGCTTCCATTAAGCTGGAGAGCTCTCTTGAATGACAGAATCGCATCTTCTCTCTGTCCCATCTGTTCATAACCTACGCCCAGATAGTAATGAAGTGGCCACCAGTCTTCAAACTTGGTAGTAGCAAAATGCTCCAGAATTGGCATCCCTTCATCAATTCTTCCTGCAAGAATATGATTACATCCTGCTTCAATCTGAACAGGTTCTTCAATCTGCTGTATACGAGTTCTGATTTCTTTCTTATCCTTTGCATGTCTACTGAATCTAAGGAAGTTCTGCCATGCTAAACTAGCCTTCGCATAAAGACCTAAATTAAGGTACGCATATCCTAAGTAATAGTAACCGTTAGCAAATCTAGGATGAGCTTCTGTTACCAGTTCAAACCAGTCAAGAGCTTCAGCCTTGAAACGACCAACATATTCTTCATTTCTGCTTGCCAGATACATAGCTCTGCATGCTCTTGCATATGAATACATACCGTGGAGATATTCCTTGTTAATGCAAAGAGTAGCTCTGAACATAATGCATGCGTAATCCATTTCACCGATTTCAGCCGCGTCTCTTCCCTTCTTCAGGATACCTTCTTCCAGCTTACGATTATAAAGCTTTGTAAGGATTGCTACATAATCTTTAGTATGTTTGAAATGTGGGTCACATCCCATTACCCATGCCATATTTTCAGCAAGTACCAGGAAATCGATACCTTCACCGCCTGCGAAATCTTTTACTTCTTTCTTTCTCAGAGGGATAGGAACGCCCTTCATCAAATGTCCAATCTTGGATTTTGCCATGAATTCTTCTGAGAACTCAGCGAATACGAACTTGTTAAGATACTTCTTAAAGTATTTGCCGATTCTATCTTCTCTCAGCTGAATATCTCTTTCTTCCCAAGGTCTTTCAACTATTCTTGATATTCCCATGTTCTGGGATATTTTCTTTAATCCATTAGCCATATTTTTACCTCTATAACGCTCTAAACATTTCATTCTTGAACATATCGCTGTTATTCATCGCCGCTCTCAGCTGGTTCATCATCTTTTCCTTGTCACGCGGCAAATCTCCTCTTAGAGATACATAGTTTGATGCATGATTACTTCTCAAAACGCATGTCTTATCAACGTGTACATGCTCCAGCATCAGCAGTGTTTCCTGCATAACTTCTTCAGGAGAAAGCAGTCTCAACTTACCGGACTGAATATCATCAAACATAGGAACATTTGGTTCTACAATCAGTGTCAACAGGCCAACATATGATGGATTCATTTCAGTAATCATAGTACCTGTCTGGATAGCGTGGTCTTCCCAGCCATCTTTACCTGCAAGACCTGAGATAAACGTTACAGATGCCTGCATTCCACAGTCTTCAATTTTTCTTACGGCATCGATCAATTCCTGTCTTGTAACGCCCTTATTAACTTCCTTGAGAACCTTGTCACTTCCTGATTCAGCACCAATGTAAACCATTGTAATTCCTGCATCAAAAAGTTCCTTCATTTCTTCTTCTGTCTTCTTATTTACATCGTTGGCTCTGCCATAAATAGTTACTCTCTGACATTCAGGGAAATTTTCCTTGATGTACTCGAGAATAGGCATCAGCCTTCTGTTGGAAAGGGCAAGCGCGTCGCCATCGCAGAGGAACATTCTTTCCACTCTGCTATATCTCTGTCTAGCCCATGCAAGATCTTCCAGTACCTCTTCCAAAGGTCTCACTCTGAACTTTTTGTTCTTGAACATCTTGCAGAAAGTGCAGCCGTTATGGGTGCACCCTATTGTTACCTGCACCAGTAAGCTGTACGCTTCACTGGGCGGTCTATAGATATCTCCTTCATATCGCATAGGTATCATCCTCCTGATTATTTTCTTTAAAATATTTAACATCCAAATGCCCCAAAGGTTACATTTTTTCAGGCGCATTCATGCCCAAAAGTCCCAGACCGTTCTTGATGGCAGCCTTAGCAGCCATAACCAGAGCAACCTTTGCAACCTTTTCATCTTCGTTGTCTGTCAGAATGTGTTCATCGTGATAGAACTTGTTGAAGCCCTGTGCCATATCCACGATATGTCTTGTAACGATGGATGGTTCGTACTTTTCACCGGCATCTAATACTACTGCAGGGAACTTGTAGATTAACTTCGCTAAGTCATATGCACTTTCGCTTGTCAGGTGCTTGTAATCGATGCTTTCCAGCGCCTTTGCCTTTGCAACGATG
>JAZUBM010000010.1:0-6965 GCA_045638485.1 Lentihominibacter sp.
TATTCTTGATTTTATGTATTTTCAGAAAAAGAAAAAGACTGCTGAGTTTCAGCAGTCTTTTCTGTATAAATAAGTTTAAATGTAGTTTATTTTAGCTTATTTTTAGATGTAGTTCTTCTTGTAAGCGATTTCTACTGGAGTTCTGCCTTCCTTCCACTGGATTTCTCCTGGAGTGATGCAGCCCTGTACTGGACATACGTTGAGGCACAGGTGGCAACCAACGCAGTTGTCGTTCAGTTCAGGTCTTCTCTTCTTTTCGTTCCAATCGATAGCCTGGTGAGCAGCATCATAGCATGAAACGTAGCATCTTCCGCATCCAACGCACTTCTTGTCGTCGAACTTAGGCAGCAGTCTGAAGTCTCTGTTCAGGTCTTCTGCAGGAATGATGTTTGGCAGTGCACAACCGATGAACTGTTCCAGATTGTCATATCCTCTTTCATCCATGAAGTGTGACAGACCATTGATCATATCTTCAACGATTCTGTATCCGTACTGCATGATAGCTGTAGTAACCTGTACAGTCTTACATCCTAATGCCAGGAATTCTGCAGCGTCCTTCCAAGTTTCGATACCACCGATACCTGACAGGTCTCTCTTACCTACGATTTCGTCCTGCAGCAGGTTAGCGCAGAATCTCAGAGCGATAGGTTTAACAGCAGCGCCGGAGTAACCTGAGATTGAGGACTTACCGTTTACTACTGGCATACAAGTGTTGTTTTCGAAGTCAATGTTTGAGATTGACTTAACAGTGTTGATACATGATACTGCAGCAGCGCCACCTTCCAGAGCAGCTCTAGCAGGAAGTTCCATGCTAGTGATGTTTGGAGTCATCTTAGCGATGAAAGGAATCTTTGTAGTGCTTGTTACAGCTTCACAATACTTCTTAACCAGCTCAGGGTTAGTACCTACGTCTGAACCCATTGCGTGTGATGTCATCTGTGGACATGAGAAGTTACCTTCGATCAGAGGTACGCCTGCTTCGTCACACATCTTAGCCAGCTGCTTCCATTCTTCTTCTGAAGAACCCATGATAGTAGCAACTGTTACGTGTTCAGGATAATCTCTAACCAGTCTGTACATGTATTCAAAGTTCTGTTCAGTTGGTTTGTCTGAGATCTGTTCCATGTTCTTGAAGCCCAGCCAAGGGAGACCTTCCTTGTTAGTCTGGTCAAATCTTGGTGAACATTCGTCAGCTACGAAGATACCAACTGTCTTGAAGAAGCAGCCAGCCCAACCTGTTTCGTAGCACTTTCTAACCATGTCATAGTTTCCGCCTACCGGTGATGATGAAAGGAAGAACGGATTCTGACACTTAACTCCTAAATAGTTAACTGATAAATCTTTCTTAATAGCCATTCTATTTTACTCCTTTCTTTTCAAGGTAAGCAATCATAGCGTCTGCAGCTTCCTTACCTGCTGCTACTGCTTCAACAACAGTCTTACCACCGTTTACGATGTCGCCTGCTGCGAAGAACTTGCCGCCAGCCTTGCCCTTAGGAGCCTTAATCAGGCCCTTGTCAGCGATCTTAACAGGAGCTACTGCGCTCATGTCTTCTGCAACCTGACCAGTTGCGAATACGATTGTATCTGCTTCCAGAACCAGCTGTGAATCGTCTCTGAATCCCTTGAATTCTACTGCTTCTACCTTGTCAGCACCCTTGATAGCTGCTGGAGCCATGCCAGTTGTGATGCCGATACCCAGTGACAGTGCATAGTGGAATTCTTCGATGTTTCCAGGAGCTTCTTCGATTGTTCTTCTGTAAACGATCTTAACATCTTCAGCGCCCTTCAGCTTAGCTGTTACAGCACAGTCAGTTGTTACGTCTCCGCCGCCTACTACGATAACTTTCTTACCAGCTTCGAATCCAGCCTGACCTGATCTAGCAGCCTTCAGGTAATCTACTGCTGAGTATACTCCAGCCTTTTCGATACCTTCGATCTTAGGCATGTTTGATCCCCACAGACCAGTTCCTACGAATACTGCATCGTAAGCTTCCAGATCTGCAGCCTTAACTTCCTTGTTGAATTCGAACTTAACACCGAGGCCCTTAACCTGTGCGATGTCGTGGTCTACTACAGCCTGTGGCAGTCTTGATGGAACGATTCCATATGTAAGAACGCCGCCTGCCTTAGCTTCTCTTTCAAATACAGTTACTCTGTAACCAGCCTTAGCCAGTTCAGCAGCAGCTGCCAGTGAAGCAGGACCAGCACCTACGCAAGCAACCTTAGCTGCCTTTTTCTTTGCAGGAGCCTTCAGGACTTTCATCTTAAATACTTTTTCCTGTTCGATAGCGTATCTCTGCAGCTTACCAATCTGGATAGGCTTGTCGATACCGCATCTTGAACATGCTTCTTCGCACAGTCTGTCATAAGGACATACTCTAGCGCAAGATCCGCCCAGGATGTTGTTTTCTCTAATTGTTTCGGCTGCACCTTTCACGTTTCTGAATCTAATTGATCTGATGAACTTAGCAGGGTCTGTTCCTGCAGGGCAGCCCTGGCTGCATGGTGCATCGTGGCACAGCAGGCATCTTGCTGCTTCTTCCATAGCAGTTCTGTGGTTGAAACCAGCTACAGCTTCAGCAGTATACTTTGCTTTTACTACTTTACTCAATTTAATTCCTCCTTATGGCATTTCGCTCATGGTTTATGATAAAAAGCTGCATTCCCGTAGGCTTTGATAGTCTATTGAAATGCAGCTAAACCAAACTTAAACTAGTTCCCTTTAAACTTTAATTAAAATTCAGGGGATGCATCGCACTTCAGAACAGCGTTCAGAGTTGCAGTTGCAACTGCTGTGCAGTCTTCGTCGGATACGTGTTCAGGTTCGCAATGTGACAGACCGTCCTTAGTTCTTGCGAACAGCATAGTTGTAGGGATTACATACTGACAGAACTGAGCATCGTGTCCAGCACCTGACAGGATCTTCTGCCATTTAGCTCCCATTTCTTCCATTGATTCTTCAACAAAGCCAACCAGTCTTTCGTCGAAGTATACAGTATCTCTTACCCAGTTTTCCTTGATTTCGCACTTGCACTGGCACCAATCCTGAGCAGCCATTTCCTTCAGGATTTCCATGCACTTAGCTCTTACTGCAGGTTCAGGGTGTCTTACGTCCAGTGAAACTACTGCTTCATCAGGAATTACTGTATGGATGCAAGGGTGAACATTGATTTCACCTGTTGTATATACGAATTCAGGCATTCCTGCTGCTACAACTTCTTCGTTGTAAGCATCGTATCTCTTATGTAATTCTACGAGGAATGTTGATGCTGCGAAGAGAGTATCATGTCTCTTAGCCATTGGGAATGTACCAGCATGTGCTGAGAATCCGCTGAACTTGATTCCATAGTTGAACATACCCATTACCAGCTGTACAGCACCGATTTCATTGCCGGCATCTTCGAGGATAGGTCCCTGTTCCAGATGAGCTTCGAACATAGCGCAATACTTGTCAGGGCTCAGTCTGTTTTCCTTAGGTCCAGTGTAAGGTGATGCAGCCAGTGCGTCGCCGAATGTAGGGAATTCAGCATCGTCCATTGGAGTTGACTTCATCATGTTTTCATACAGGAAGTTTGGCTTCAGTGATTCTGGCAGATAATCGTGGCAGATGATTCCGGATACCATCATTGCAGGTGGATACAGTGAACCTTCTTCGTTTGTCCAGATCATAGCTGTGATTGGATGCTTATGAGGGATATTTTCTGCAGCGATAGTTTCCAGTACTTCCATACCAGTCATAACGCCCAGGATACCGTCGTAATTTCCGCCGTTCTTAACTGAGTCAACGTGGGAACCCATAACGATTCTCTTAGCATCAGGATCTGATCCTGGCAGTGTAGCATACATGCATGCTACGTCGTCGCATTCTACTACAGCGCCGATTGCTTCCATTCTCTTAACGAATTCAGCTCTTGCCATGTTTGCTTCTTTTGACAGTGAGTATCTAGTGATACCGCCATGACCAGCGTCACCGAACTGTGCAAAAGTTCTTACTTTGTCGGACATTCTTTCTAAACTACACTTATACATATAATCATCCTCCTTCATTTGATGAGTCTATATTTGTTAACCGGCGTGTAACCAGTTACATAGTCAGTACATATATGATATCATGTTTTCAGAATATTTCAAGCTTTATTTAGCAAATCACCACTCCAATTTGAGTTTTTTAGCAGGACAGATAAAGGTGCATAAACCGCATCCACTACATCTGCTACTATCGGCTACAACTGTGTCATTTTCACGGGTTATGGCTCCATAGAGGCAAGCAACTGTGCACTTATCACAGTTCTCCGTACACGGTACACTCTTAACTGTGCTGACCGCCGGCTCGATTTTCATCTCATCGAAAGATTTGAGGTTTTCTAGAGCTTTTCCTCTAATTTCTTCGACAAAGCCAATTCCATGAGAATCCATCCAAATTGACATTTCTTCCGCAATTCTTGCAGCTGCGTTTCTTCCCTCTAACATTACAGTTGACCCCACTTGAACAGCAGATGCACCCATCATAATATACTCAATAGCATTCTTTCCTGAATTGATTCCGCCAATTCCGCAAATAGGAATATCCACTGTCTGAGATATGGTTGCTACTGAAGCAAGGCCCAAAGGTCTTATATATTCTCCGGAAACTCCTCCGTATGTAGATAGTGTCGGCTTTGCATTTTCTATATCAACTCCCAAAATCCCTCTGACAGCATTGATAGCGCTTACGCACGAACCACCTGCAGCCTTTACAGCCTTGGCCACCTTGGAGATATTGGTGGTGTTTTGAGAAAGCTTTACCATTACCGGCAATTTTACCGCACCAACCACTTCTTTTGTCATCTCATATACAACATCGGCATGAGATGCCACAACTTCCAGACCTTCACCCATAGGGTTGGAAACTGAAATTTCAATGGCATCAGCTCCGAATTTTTCAAGTTTGCTGGCCAGATAAACCAGTTCTGACGGAGTATGCGCAGATATGCTGGCAATTACGATACCTCCATCGCTTTTGGCAATGCTCAATTCGCGTTCCCAGCCTTCGATTTGTATATCGCTATAAAGTCTTATATTCTGTACGCCATTTTCATCGCAAGCAATTCTGGGACGAACGTCAAGCAAAGTGTCGCTGACAATACTCTCAGTTACAACAGCTCCCGCCCCTGAAGCCAGTGATGCTTTTATAGCAGCTCCGTCTCTATTCCATGGTCCGGCCGCAATTATTATCGGGTTATTAAGTTCCAGTCCTAAAAAATTAGTTTTAAGCATTAAAACATCTCTCCAATTCTTTCTTTATGTCCACATGATTTTCTTATTCTAAGCTTTGTTTGAAGAATTATCTGTTTTGGATCTGCTTCAGTTTTTTCTTCATCTTTTTCGTCGGCCTCTATTAGGTCAAATAACAGTCTCGCACCATATACACCCATTTTATGGAAAGGCAATTCAACAGTCGTAAGTTTAGGCTCTACCAAATTTGACATTCTGGCATTGCCAAAGCCTGCAATTGCAATGTCCTCAGGTACTTTTAATCCATTGTCCTTTATGGCATCCATAGCCCCGTATGCAATCTCATCGCTGGTGGTAAATATAGCCTTAGGGGCACCTGCCGCCATCAGCTTCTTAGCTCCCAAATAGCCTCCTTCAATGGTATTTTCCACTGATTTTATATATTCATCTAAAATCTCGATATCGTTCTTATTTAGGATATTTTTATATCCCTCCAGCATATCTAAGGATTCCTGCTGAGGGTCATTTCCATAGAGAATTCCGATGGATTTGTGGCCGTTTTCAATCAGCTGTTCCATCATTTCCTCCGCGCCTTTCTTGCAGTCCACTTTAACTGCATTAAATCCCTTGGCACATTTATCCTCACCTATGAGCACAACAGGAACATCTTGTTCTTCTACGCTCTTAATATACGCTTCATCCAATGATGAGAACATCAGAATAATTCCGTCAACGCGTCTTGTAAGCAGCTGTTGGATATAGTTTTTTTCAATATCGAGATCTTTCTCTACATTACACATGAAGGTAATATAGCCCTTCTGCTGAGCCACATCCTCGACACCTTTGGCAATCTCCATATACATGGAATTGAGCATATGCGGAATAACTAAACCAATGGTTTTTGTTTTGTTAAAGTTTAACCCTTGCGCAAACCAATTTGGCTTATATTCTTCCTCTTCCATTATCTTGAGAATCTTATCTCTTGTATTTGGTGCCACGCTTTCCGGATGATTCATAACTCTGGAAACGGTAGCAACAGATACACCTGCCGCCTTGGCGATTTGTTTGATATTCATAAAATATCTCCCTTTCGTGCTTTGTAGGGTAATTATCGCATTTTTTTGACAATTTATCAAGGTGAAGTTTGAAAGGAATCCCCTTCATTACAACAAAAAAAGCCCATGGTCAGCACTAACTTTCCCATGGGCAATTTCCACTATTTATTCTTCTCAATTCTGATTTCAGCCGCTCTGGCATGGCCTGTCAGCCCTTCGCCGTGAGCCAAGTTTGCCACCAATGGCGCAATTCCAAGCATCGCATCCTTAGTCATCTTCTGATATGTGCAAGTCTTCAGGAAGGTTCCAACCCAAACGCCTCCTGTATATCTGGCGGCACCTAAAGTAGGAAGGGTGTGGTTTGGTCCTGATGCATAATCGCCGAATACTTCTGCAGTATTTCCACCGATAAACAATGAGCCATAGTTTCTCAGCGTATCCACAACTTCGTCAACTTTATCCTCAGCAACGTTGACTTCCAAATGTTCCGGAGCATATTCGTTGGAATACTCAACAGCTTCTTCCAATGAATCTACCAACAGAATCTCTCCAAAATCATTCCATGAAACTCTTGCGATTTCTTCGGTATCCAAAGTAGGTAGCTGCGCTTCAACCGCAGCTTCTATGGCACGTCCAAGTGCTTCGTCTGTAGTAACTACAAGGCCCTTGGCTTCCTTATCGTGCTCTGACTGA
>JAZUBM010000011.1:0-1574 GCA_045638485.1 Lentihominibacter sp.
GTTAGGTTATACTTAACTTGTTCCATATGTCCGTGGGTGAGAAGCAGTTTGCCGTATTCAGTTTCGATGATTTCGAAATCATTACTGCTTGCACTGCCGTCACAGTTGCCTTTTACAGCCACTACAGGGACATGAAATTCATCGGCCAGCTTCTGTGCATCAGCAAAATAATCGCCTGTATGAGCTATCAAATCGATGTTTTTCAGTTTGGACCAAATGTCTCTTACTTTATTTAATTTTCCGTGCGTATCGCCAATTACTAATATTTTCATAATAGGAGTTTAACACAATCCGACCGCCTTGACTAGTATCTGATTTTCAAGTAAAATAAAATGATAGAAAAATTAGGAAAGAGTTGAAATAACAATGACTGAGAACAAAAATAGAATAATTACAGATGGCCAAGATTTGGCCGAAAAAGTAGAACAATACAAGGCAGATGGGGTAACAGATGTCACTATCGTTGTTAACACTTTGAACTTTACTAAGTACAAGGAATCAAATGACGGTAAGGAACTTCAGCCTGTTATCGACGGAATAAATAAAGCAGTGGGCGCAGGAATCAATGTAAGACTTCACATGGGTCTTAAGGAAGGTTTCAACGATAACGAAGTACTTGACCTTCTGCAGCTGACTTTCCAGCATAAATACGAAATCGTATTCCTGCCTACAATGGATTACGATGTGATCAAGAGCAAAATGCCGGCTCTCAGAGAAGTTGAAGGAGACTTTGAGGGAGTTGAAATGTTCAAATATCCGGGTGCTATCGGTAAAATCGGATTCCTTAAAGAAGCATAAATCAGAAACTGATTCGAAGTGGAGAATAATAAATGCACGAAGAACTTTACAGTATGAGACGAGAATTGGCAGGAATGCTTAAGAACAACAGACTTCTCAAGGCTGCTGTCAGAGAGGTCAACAGAATCGATATGATCAAAGGTTCTCTTATCGTCAGAAATGCCAATCACGAAAAGATAAATATTGAAGAAATCCTCAACGGTGGGGAACTGCAGAAGGATGTACCTGTAGGCGACTACATGTTTATTGAAAACTTCTCCAACGTTACAAGACTTGCTTTTAACTGCATCGAAATGGGCAATTATCTAGACAAGCATTTGCTGATCAGCGCATACAGAACCCTTGTAGATAGCGATGACGCGTATTTCAGAAAGAACAACCCTGTAATCTATGCTTTTAACCATGTCCCTGAATATTCAGTAGACATTGAAGCTAAACTGGATGCAGCTGTTAAGAGAATATATAGCAGAGAAGCAGGAAACAATGTTATTCTCAAGGCGATGTATATACATAATAAAATTGTGGACATATATCCATTCCCTGAATATAGTGCAGAAATGGCAGTGTTCGCAATGAACTATTACCTGATGGAAAACGGCCTTGCGCCGATCAATATGCCAATCGCAAGACAAGACTACTTCCAGATCGTAGGAGAGTGCCTCAAAGGTCACAGACAGGAAGAGTTCTACAATTTCCTTTGTCGTGCAGTTTACGACAAGATGAAGGGAACAGTGGAAGCATGCCGCGAATATCTTAAGAAAAATAAATAGAAAAAA
>JAZUBM010000012.1:0-9913 GCA_045638485.1 Lentihominibacter sp.
TTTCATTTGCAAAGCCTTTTCTATTAAATCATACCTATAAAATGCTGTACGAGCAGCGACACGACTGCTACCACGAACCAGCAGCACAATCCCAGACATATAGGCTTCAGACCATTGGTCAGAAGCTTTTTTAAATTGGTGTTGAGACCGATTGCGCTCATGGCCATAACAATCATAAATTTGCCTATCTGAACCAGTGTTGATGAAACTCCGTTAGGGATAGGCAGGAAAGTATTGAGAATAGCTGTCAGCACAAAGCCCAATACAAACCACGGGAATATTTTCGCAATACTGTAGTTGTTTTCAATATCGTCAGAAAGGTTTCCTCCGTTTTCCACTACAACAGAACTTTGGCGTCTTATCTTACGAGTTGTATATATTGCAAGCACCAGTGTGATTGGAACGATCATCAGTGTTCTTGTAAGCTTAACGATAGTAGCAAATGCCAGTGCAGTATTATTTCCTGCGGCACTGCTCCATGAAGCTCCTGCGGCAACCACTGAAGAAGTATCGTTGATGGCAGTTCCTGCCCACATACCAAATCCCGTATCTGTAAGACCAATGAGATGACCAAGAGGCGGGAATATAAAAACTGCAATGATATTGAACAGAAATATTGTTGATATTGCCTGGGCAACGTCTTCATCTTTAGCACGTATGACAGGTGCTGTAGCTGCTATGGCTGAACCTCCGCAAATAGAAGTTCCCACGCCGATGAGTGTGGTTGTCCTTCCGTCTATTCCCATAGCCTTGCCTACGAAAAATGCCGTAAGGAATGAAGCAGATAAAGTAAACACCATAACCAGCAGGGATTGTCCACCAACCTTAATTACATTGAATAGGTTCATTTCAAACCCCAGTAATATGATGGAATACTGCAGTATGGCCTTTGAGGTGTATTTGATGCCGCTTTCAAGTTTTTCAGGTCTCTTAAGAAAGGCCAAAAGCATCCCGAACAATATGCCGAATACCGGACCTCCGATTATAGGGACAGCCTTCCCTAAAAGCCATGCCGGAATTGCGATTATAAAACAGGTTAGAAGTCCTGCTATCATTTTCTTTTCAAATTTCATGACTACCTCCGTTGACAAATCGAGAGGTATTATAACATTTATTGAAATATTGACATATACCCTATAGGGGTATATTATATAGCCAAGTAAAATACGTGAAAGGATGTAACAATCATGGCTGATTGCTGTCATAAAACTAAAGAACGTTCAGAAAAAGAATATAAAAATCTGCTCAATAGACTTAGCCGCATAGAAGGCCAAATCAGGGGAATCAAGCGAATGGTTGAGGAGGATGCATATTGCACAGACATATTAGTTCAAGTAGCTGCGGCAAATGCTGCTCTAAACTCATTCAACAAAGTGCTGTTAGCAGAACACATTAGAACTTGTGTGGCTGACGACATCAGAGATGGTAAAGATGAAACTATTGAAGAATTAGTTGAAACTTTGCAGAAACTGATGAAATAGGGGATGCCTTAAGGCGAAAATTAGGAGGAAGAGAATGAAAAAATTCAACGTAACGGGAATGAGCTGCGCAGCTTGTAGTGCTCGCGTAGAAAAGGCCGTGAATGCACTTTCAAGAGTGGAAAGTTGCAATGTCAACCTTCTTACTAACTCAATGGTTGTAGAGGGAGATGCGACTACTGAAGAGATAATCAAAGCTGTGGAAGTAGCAGGCTATGGTGCTTCGTCGGATATTTCATCCATTGAAGATAAAGAAACACCGCTGATGAAAAAACGATTAATATCATCTTTGATAGTTTTGACAATCTTGATGTACTTTTCAATGGGTGCCATGATGTGGGGATGGCCTGTTCCGAAATATTTTGAAGGTAACTATGTGGCAATTGGATTGTTGCAGCTGGTCCTCACAGCTGTGATTATGGTTATAAACCAGAAGTTTTTCATAAGTGGATTTAAAGGTCTAATAAACAAAGCTTCAAATATGGATACATTGGTGGCACTGGGTGCAGGTGCAGCCTTTGTATATAGTACTTATGCACTTTTTGTTATGATAAGTGCTCAGCTTGTGGGAGACCATGAAACCGTTATGGCTTACTCACATGACTTGTATTTTGAATCTGCAGGAATGATTCTGACTCTTATTACAGTAGGAAAAATGCTGGAAGCCAGATCAAAAGGTAAGACCACAGATGCGCTCAAAAGCCTCATGGAACTGGCTCCGAAGACTGCAAATGTAGTATTGATAGATGATGAAACAGGCGAGGAAATCGAAAAAATAATACTTGTGGATGAAGTTAAACAGGGAGACATTTTCTTGGTTCGTCCAGGGGAGAGTATTCCTGTAGACGGTATTGTAGAAGAAGGTATAAGTGCGGTAGATGAATCAGCCCTTACCGGTGAAAGCATTCCTGTAGATAAGGGACCCGGAGACATGGTGGCAGCAGCTACAGTTAATCAATCGGGGTTCTTAAGATGTGAAGCTATAAGGGTTGGGGAAGATACCACAATTTCACAGATAATCAACATGGTCAGCGATGCAACGGCAACTAAAGCTCCTATTGCCAAGGTAGCAGATAAAGTTTCCGGAGTATTTGTACCGGTGGTAATTAGTATAGCGCTGGTTACTATAGTAGGGTGGCTTTTGGCAGGGCAAGCTATCGGCTATGCGTTGGCCAGGGGCATTTCAGTATTGGTAATCAGTTGCCCGTGTGCGCTGGGATTGGCCACACCGGTAGCAATCATGGTTGGCAGTGGCAAAGGCGCAAAGCACGGAATTTTATTTAAGACGGCTGAGGCTCTTGAAGAAACAGGAAAGGTGAAGATAGTAGTACTTGATAAAACGGGAACTATTACAAAAGGTGAGCCTAAGGTTACAGATATAATTCCTGCAGCAGGAGTGAGCGAAAAGGAACTGCTTGAAACAGCATATTCCCTCGAAATAAAGAGTGAACATCCACTAGCAAAGGCAGTTGTGGAAGAGGCTGAAACTCGCGGAGTAAATAAGTATGAAGTTTATGATTTCATAGTACTTCCGGGGAATGGCCTTACTGCAAAGTCAGGTGGTGGTAATGAAAGCATTTATGGAGAAGAAAAAGTTTTAACGGGTGGAAGCGTGACTTTTGCAGAAAAGCAATTCGATGTATCGGAAGCAATCAAAGAGCAGGCAGGTAAATTAGCAGAAGAAGGAAAGACTCCATTGCTCTTCGGCATAGATGATCAGATGCTTGGAATGATTGCAGTTGCTGATGTAATCAAGGAAGATAGTCCTAAGGCAATTGAAGAATTGAAAGCCATGGGTATGGAAGTTGTAATGCTTACAGGTGATAATTGGAGTACTGCAGAAGCTATCAGAAGACAAGTTGGTGTAGATAAAGTTATTGCGGGAGTGCTTCCTGAGGATAAGGAGCAGGTAATTCGTGAACTGCAAAATGATGGAAGAGTAATAATGGTCGGTGATGGCATAAACGATGCCCCGGCTTTAACAAGGGCTGATATGGGAATTGCCATAGGTGCAGGGACTGATATAGCCATAGATGCAGCGGATGTAGTGCTGATGAACAGCAGTCTTCTCGATGTGGCGGCTGCAGTGAAATTGTCTAGGGCTAATCTTAGAAATATTCATCAGAATTTGTTTTGGGCATTTATATATAATGTGATCGGAATACCGCTGGCAGCAGGGGTTTTCATCTCAATTTTGGGGTGGCAGTTAAATCCGATGTTTGCTGCAGCGGCTATGAGCTTATCCAGTTTCTGTGTCGTGACCAATGCATTGAGATTGAATTTAGTTAAAATCAGTAGTAATGAAAGTAAGCCTGACAACAAGGTTACCGAATATAAGGAGGAAGATGTAATGAAAAAAACTATGAATATTGAAGGTATGATGTGCATCCATTGTGAAGCAAGAGTTAAGAAAGTTCTTGAGGCAATGCCTGAAGTTGAGGTTGCAGAAGTAAGCCATGAAGCCGGGACTGCAGTTGTGGAGCTTAAGGAAGAAGTCGCTGATGAAGTTCTGAAGAAGACTGTTGAAGACCAGGATTACAAAGTCCTTGATATTAAATAACATGCAGACAACCACCGCCTAATATACTGTATTGGGTGGTGGTTTTTTATGATTATATTGATTAAAAAGAAAGGACTCATCAAGATTATAGTGGCAGTAGCCATTATTGCCTTGGCGAGTATAGCTGTTATTGTCGGAATAGGAGTAGTAAAAGGAAAAACAGTAAATGCTTCGGCGGACGGTAATTGGGGACTTAGTTTTCAAACTGAAGGTGCTCCGCCTATTGCTAACGCAAGTGCTGAATATTTGGCAAAGTTTGATGGACACTATATCGAGATGACGGACGAAAAGATAATATATCTTACTTTTGATGCAGGATATGAAAATGGTCATACGGAAAAAATCCTGAATGTCCTAAAGGAACATCAAGTACCGGCCACATTTTTTCTTGTGGGAAATTATATAGAGACAAATCCGGTTTTGGTAAAACGAATGGTAAGCGAAGGTCATGTGGTGGGAAATCATACTTATACCCATCCGGACATGTCGGAGATTTCCACTGAAGAAGAATTTAGTGCAGAGCTGACTAAACTTGAAGAGGCATATGCAAAGGTCACCGGGGAGAAGATGAAAAACTTTTATCGACCTCCACAGGGAAAGTACAGCGAAGATAATTTAAGAATGGCTCAGGATTTAGGATATAAGACGATATTTTGGAGCTTGGCTTATGTGGATTGGTATGAGTCTGATCAGCCAACGAGGGAAGAGGCTCTTGAAAAACTCGTTCCTCGTATTCATCCGGGAGCAATAGTTCTGCTGCATAGCACGTCAAAAACCAATGGGGAAATTCTTGATGAAGTGCTAACAAAATGGGAAGATATGGGTTATCAATTCAAGTCGATAGAAGAATTAAATTGAAATACTAAAATAGTATTGTTATAAATGGCATATTCAGTGTAGAATATATAGAGTAGTAGAAAGGAGTGTGCCATGCCATATTTGATCGTACTAGGAATAATCGTCATAGTGATTTCGCTTGCGATTTTTAAAGTTAATAAAATGCAGTCAGACAGATTTATCGAGCTGGCACAGAAAGCCAAGGTGGCAGATGATGCCGACGATATTGAGGATGAAAAATAATTACAGAGACCGAAAGGTCTCTTTTTATTTTAACAAAGAACAAACAATTATCTTTTGGCATAGTATATACCATACAGAAGAAAGGAGAACATTTTTATGTGTAACAATAATTGGAATGGTTGGAACGGAGCTTCCACCTTTAATATAAGAACAGGTTGTGATTGCGACTGCAATAATAGCGGAACATTCACAATCACTGCAACAAGAAATAACAACAATGGAACTACGTGGAATACAAATGGTTGTGGGTGTAATGGAAGTACCTGGACCATCGGTAGATGCGGATGCAACGGAACTTCGTGGACATCACGCAGATGCGGATGCTAACATCAAATAAATAGATAATAAAAAAGTGTCGTTTATAACGACACTTTTCTTTTTAGTTTTTCAGACTCTGCATTGGCGCAGGAATCTTGCCGCCTCTGTTGATCATTATGTCAGAGGACTTTTCGTTTATAGCCATGATAGGTCCGCTGCCGAGAAGTCCGCCGAAGTCGAGGATTTCTCCTTCTTTGTAACCGATGGCAGGGATAACTCTTACAGCGGTAGTCTTGGAGTTAACCATGCCGATGGCAGCTTCGTCAGCGATTATAGCTGAAATTGTTGTAGCAGGGGTTTCGCCCGGAAGAACGATCATATCAAGACCAACTGAGCAAACAGCAGTCATTGCTTCAAGTTTCTCAATAGTCAGTGTACCTGCCTTAGCAGCTTCGATCATACCGGCATCTTCTGAAACAGGGATGAAGGCTCCTGACAGTCCGCCTACATTTGATGATGCCATTACGCCGCCTTTTTTAACTGCGTCATTGAGCATAGCAAGTGCAGCTGTAGTTCCGTGAGTACCGCACTGTTCCAAACCGATTTCTTCTAAGATATATGCTACTGAGTCGCCTACTGCAGGTGTAGGTGCAAGTGATAAGTCAATGATACCGAATGGTACGCCGAGTCTGGCTGATGCCTCGGCACCAACAAGCTGTCCCATTCTTGTAATCTTAAATGCTGTCTTCTTGATAAGGTCTGCTACTTCATTCAGTGAAGCATCCTTAGGCATCTTGGAAAGGGCAGATCTTACAACGCCCGGTCCTGATACACCTACATTGAGGACACAGTCAGGTTCTCCTACACCGTGGAAAGCCCCGGCCATGAACGGATTATCTTCAGGTGCATTACAGAATACTACCAGCTTAGCAGCTCCGATGCACTGACGTTCTTTAGTCAGCTCAGCTGTTTCTTTTACTACTTCGCCCATCAGTTTAACAGCATCCATGTTGATACCTGCTTTAGTTGAGCCTACGTTTACTGATGAACATACGAAGTCAGTTTCTGCCAGAGCACGCGGAATAGATTCGATCAGTTCTCTGTCTCCTGCGGAGAATCCTTTGTGAACGAGAGCTGAGTAACCTCCTATGAAATTCACGCCAACGTCTTTAGCAACGCGATCCAGCGTCTTTGCATATTTCACTGGATCACCGCCGGAGGCGCCTACCAGAATGGAGATAGGAGTTACGGAAATTCTCTTGTTTACGATAGGAATCCCGTACTTCTTTTCTATATCTTCACCTGTCTTTACCAGGTCTTTAGTCAGTCTGTATATTTTGTCGTACACCTTCTGGCATGACTTATCGATGTCGCTATCACAGCAGTCGATGAGGGAGATGCCCATTGTGATAGTTCTTATATCAAGGTGCTCGTCCTGAATCATGGTTATTGTTTCCATGATGTCTTTCATATTTATCATATTGTGTTCCTCCTGTTATGAATGTTCGCTATAAATGCTCTTAAATTCTGTGCATTGAATTGAAAATGTCTTCATGCATTACGTGAACTTTCATTTCAGGAACAGCGGCTTCGATATGACTCTTCATTTCATCCAGTGAACGATTGATTTTATCTATATCTACAAGCATGATCATTGCGAAGTAGTCTTCAAGCACTGACTGTGTTACTTCTACAACGTTAGCGTTGGATTCAGCACATGCTGTGCTTACTTTTGCTAGGATACCTACCATATCTTTTCCTAAAACTGTTATTACTGCTCTCATTTTTTCCTCCTAAAGTGTATATAAATCATTATATTTTTAAAAATAATTGCTATTTATCAACTCAACATTTTACCACAATGTACTTGCTGTCTTCAAGGGAGTGGTCTACCTTGTAAGCGATTTTCAAATCAGGGTATTTTTCTGAAAAGTACAGTTTGTTGGCCTTGGCATTACCTATCATATTGGAAAAGGATGTTCCGTTACTAAGGAATGTAAAGGTTCCCGTTGTCACTCCGTTTAACTGTTCTTCCAGCTGTTCTCTTGCTATTTCTCCCTCGACCAGCTGTCTGAAAGCAGGGTGATAAGTATGACCTTGTATTTCTCCACCTTCTGTGATAAGGTCTGTACTCTTGAGTCCTACTCTTATAATATTGATGCCGGCACCATCAAGAATCTTGTACATTTCTTTGGTGATTGCAACTGCTTCATCGGTGGTCATAGGAGTATATTCGCCGCGACGGTACATCTCCAGAAGCTCCGTATCATTAAGAACAATGGTAGGGTAGAGACGTGCAATAGACGGTCCTATTTTGACAGCCTCATTGGCTGAATAAATGCATTTTTCCAGACTGTCTTTAGGAAGACCGATCATCAGCTGAATGCCAAGTTCAAATCCGTATTCCTTAATCAGCTCACATGCCTTGTAGACATCTTCTGCTTCATGACCTCTGTTGGAGGCAGCCAGTACTTCGGGATCAAATGACTGTACACCCAGCTCTATGATATCAGCATCGTATTTTTTTAGATTATCAAGAATTTCTCTGTTGATATAATCAGGTCTGGTGGACATATGGATTTTATCTATTATGCCATTATCCTTGTATTCCTTAGCTACGGCAAGAAATGCAGACTGCTCTTCCATAGGAATTCCAGTGAAGCTCCCACCAAAAAAAGCGACTTCAATAGTTTCAAGCCCTCTACCTTGCAAAGTAGGCAAGTAGCGTTCTATTAAGTTTTTCACATCTTCAGGACTTACATCGGCAGTCCTAGCTGTTATGGCCTTTTGATTACAAAAAACACAGTCGTTGGGACAGCCTTTGTGAGGTATGAAGACGGGTATTATTGCATGTTTTTTCATATTGCTATTTTATCAGAAAGTTAATATGCTTCCTATGTCGGTAAGAGGATAATCCTCGAAATAAATTATGTCTATGTTTCTTTCATGGATGAAGTTAGCCATCTTATGATAGGCGGGATGAGCAGATAAATCTCCGTTGAAAATAATGGTTTTATTTCCGTCAACCAAGAGATGTCCTCCGCATCCACCTATGAATCCGTAATCAAATCCCGGGAGAACGATATGTCCTTTTTCAATGATAAGAACGTCTGCACCTGCAGAAGACAGCGCTTTTGCAATTCCTTGATCTGAAGTTATGAAGGAATTGTCGTCTATAGGGAGGCAGCAACATCTGGCGTAGCCTTGGGGAACATCTATAAGGATGAGATCCTCTTTCCATACCTTGGCCGCAACCAAAAGTTCTTGGTCAGTGTGTTTAAGATTATGGATAAAATATTTCCCGGTGCAAACAGCATTGTAGATGATATTTCCTGGGTATTTTGGTTGAATCTTATCAAGATTTCCCGGGAAAATGTGTGGCATTTCCCATACACCAAAACGACACATAAAGATATCCGGATGGGTATTCACCGGATCGTAAGTTATGCCTTCGTGATGCACAAGTTCTATTGCATATCCTTGCTCAGTGAGATATGATGTAAGTGCCGGATGAACATCGGCGGATAAATATACTTTTTTCATGGTTAAAGTATACGCTTTTACGGGGGAGGGTGCAATGTTTAGTAAGAAATCTTCAATAGAAAAAGAGTGGTTTAAGCTTCAAAAACAAGAAGTGGATTTTCTTGTGAAAAATATAAAAAAAGAAGACTCTAAGCTTGATCAGTTATTGGCAGAAAAGGTACCGGAAGGACTTCAAGGAACTTTGGACAAAGTTTTTTATAAGTCCTTTAAGATGATCTTCGAAAAGGGTACTGATGTGATCGAAATGACCTATAACAAGGAAAAACTGGAAAATGACTTTTTAACAGGTGAATTCGCTGCCGATTTGAATGATAATCGTAAGAACTTGAAGGCGTTTTCTTCAAAGGCAAAAGGGTCCGGTGTTTTGAACACATTGATTTCCGGGGCATCCGGTGTTGGTCTTGGAGTACTGGGTATCGGTATACCGGATATATTCATCTTTACCGGAATGATGCTGAAAAACGTATATCAGATTGCCTTGAATTTCGGATATGAGTATGAAAGCGAAGAAGAAAAGAAATTTATTCTGCTTTTGATTAAGGGCGCTCTATCAACAGGAAATCAGCTGAGAATGGTCAATGATCAAGTCGATAGATATATTGAGAGTGGTGAATTCGATATTCCTGAGGATGCAAATTCAGAAGAGGAACCTGTTGCAGACGATATGGAAGCTGCTATCAAGGCAACAGCACAGTGTCTGTCGAAAGAACTGCTTTATATGAAGTTCCTTCAGGGTATTCCGTTTGTCGGTGCTGTAGGAGGACTTTACAATGCAGTGTATATGCAGAAAGTCAGCAAGTATGCAGAACTCAAGTACCGTAGACGTTTTTATCAGAAGAGAATGAAAGAGAACAGCAATGGTTAATTTAGGAAATAGTTGGGACGAAGTTCTCAAGGGAGAATTTGATAAAGAATATTATCTGAAATTACGAGAGTTTCTGATAGGTGAATATAAGACAAAAGTAATTCATCCGAATATGTATGACATTTTCAA
>JAZUBM010000013.1:0-13944 GCA_045638485.1 Lentihominibacter sp.
CCTACTAAAATGAGAAAGTTGATCAGATAAAATATGAATTCTGTCAAGCTGATTCCTAATGCTTCAACCATAACTTCCCCTTTCTTACGTATCGTTTGCCTTTCAATTTTCGATCATATTATGATCTTATTATGATCTAAATTTTTGAAAAAAGCAGGAACGCGATAAGAAGTCCATATATACTCAAGGATTCCATGAACGCGAATGAAAGAATCATATTGGTACGAAGCATACCTGCTGCCTCAGGCTGTCTTGCCATCCCTTCCAGTGCTTTTCCTGCAGCAATACCCTGTCCGATTCCAGGCCCGATAGTTGCTAAACCTATTGCTAACGCTGCTCCAATTGCTATTAATCCACCCATTTTCGTCTCCTTTCGATTATACAAATTATATTTTATGTGGAGTCTTTCAATTTACCACATTTTTGCCTATAGATGTTCTTCTTCCGGTATAGCCTCCTTGAAATATATGGCTGCCAGAAGTGAAAATACCAGGGCCTGTACCAGTCCCATCAAAACGCCTAATGCTTGCATTACAACAGGCAATCCTATCGGAACAAGATCAAAGAACGAACCTGTTACCGTATGTTCTCCGAAAATGTTCCCGTAAAGTCTTAGTGTAAGAGATACAGGTCTTACAATTTCCTCTATAATCATCAGCGGGAGCAAGAATGCAAACGGCTGCATCAAGTGTTTGAAATAACTTACTCCATGATGTTCTTTGATACCTATAATCTGCGTTGCGAAGAATACCACTATAGCCATTGCTGCTGTACAGTTTATGGATCCCGTCGGTGCACCCAAGCCGTTTACATGACCCGATCCCGGTAGTAATCCGGAATAATTAGCCACTAAGATGTATATGAATAACGTGGCAATTATAGGGAAGTACTTCTTGCAGGCCTCACGTCCCATGATTCCTTCAAAGAAGTTAAACAGACTTTCAATGGCCCATTCCAAAAAGTTTTGCAGTCCCGAAGGTATTGTTTCCAAGCGTCTGCCGGCAAAAATAGAAACACCTATGAGAAGTATTGTAATAACAGCACTTGTTATCATCCCATTACTTATTCCAATGGAATTCAATGTCTCTATCATTTTCCATGCACCTCCTTTCACCACTATTGTGTGCTATCTCTGTCCCTTGGTAAGAACTCTATTCATAATAGTCAACGCAACTGCCGTTCCTACTAAAAATGCGATCCCATCTACCGGCAACACATTCCTCAAAAGAAATGCCCCAAGCAGAGTCACCACATTGACCGCATTGCTCGCCAGCATCCTGCCATAAAGAGCAGTGGCTTCACCAGCTGAAGCGTCATCATCTTTTCTTAAATATTCACCCCATATGAACCGATTTTTGAGAAGGCCGATTACCCCTCCGAAAAGCAGTCCTGCTGCAGCTCCTATTACGTATGTCACTATCATTAGTCTCCTCTCGCCTATTATTCAAATTATACACCCATTTGCTGTGATTGTGAAACAATTTTATGAAAATTCAATATATAAAAAACGACAGCACTCTTGTTTTTTCAACAGTGCTGTCGACCTATTATTCAATATTATCAATCACATTGTTTAGCCATTTCTTGCTGAAGAATCTCCAAGTAAGAATTGCGCCTTTGACAACCTCTTCTATCTTTACGGCAAGTAACGCGAAATATACCGGCCAACCAAAATAAAGAGATGTTATAAATGCCAGCGGCACACCTATCAGCCATACTGTACAAGTTTCTGCTATCATGGCAAACTTGGTGTCTCCACCGCTTCGCAGTGTTCCACTAACATGAATGCCGTTATACAGATTGAGCCACAACGTCAAACCATAAATCAGAAGAATCTTCATAGCCACGTCTGCACCTTCTTCAGTAAATTCAAACATGGATAACAGTGGTTCGCCCGTTATTATAAGACCGATTCCTGCTATAACTCCCAGCATAAGTCCTATAACCGTCATCTTCTTGGCCATCACATAAGCTAGTTCCTTCTTGCCTTCTCCCAGCTTCTGTCCCACAAGTATAAGCACGGCATCTCCTACGCTGAATGCTGCAAGGCAGAACATATTGTTTATGGTATTACATGCCTGAATAGCTGCGCCTGCGGTTATTCCTATTCTCGCAAATGCCGCCACGTACAGAGATGTTCCGAATCCCCACATTGTTTCCTGAACAGTTGTAGGAAGCGCATTTCTGATAATTCTTCCTGCCAAATCTTTGCCATAGCTGAAATACTCTGAAAAGTGTCCTGCTACTATGTTTTTTCTACCAAATACGATATATAAAATGATAGACATTTCTATGAACCTTGCTATGGAAGTTGCCAATGCAGCGCCTTGAACTCCGAGAGCCGGAGCACCGAACTTTCCGAATATGAGCACATAGTTGAGGAAAGTATTAGTCGCCAAGGCTGTAACGCTGGCATAAAGCGGCAGTCTTGTTTGCTGTGTAGCTCTAAGGGCCACAGTAAAAGGCTGTGTTATTGCCAGGAACAAGAAGCATGGAGCTCCCGTTCTTATATACACTACTCCCAACTCAATAACTTCAGGGAACTTTGTAAATATCCTAAGAACATATTGTGGAAACAGCATGCCTATACTGAAAAACACCAACCCGATAACGCAGGCTGATGTAAGACCGAAACCAGTAGTCTTCTTGATGTTTTTCATATCGCCTACACCATAAAACTGCGATATGAATGTGGCTGTGCCACTTGTAAAACCAAACAACAGCATCCAGTTCACAAAAAAGAACTGAACGGAAACCCCAACGGCATTAAGTTCCAGTTCTCCCAGGCTACCAACCATAAGGTTATCGATTAAGCTGAGGCTTGACGCAATAAGGCTCTGCACAGCAATAGGCAGAGCCACTCTTCCCATCATTCTCAACAGATCTTTATTATTTATATCATTTAAGTTCTGTGCAGATGTCATTATTTATCTTTATTTTCCTTTAACTCTTTTTTCTCGCTAGTTATCCTGCTTGCTTTAAGACTGATGTTTCTGTTGCCCGTATCTGAAAGAAGTACGTAAACCAACATAGCCGCAACAGCCAGAAGACCCACGTATTCAACAGTATATCCTCTACTATAAAGTACTGCAACGATGCCCATAATAGCACTGATGCAATACATCAGCATTACGGCTCTTCTCTGTCCAAATCCTGCCTTGATTATTCTATGGTGAAGATGTTCCTTGTCAGCTGTCGCAAAGGACTGTCGTCTCAATGTTCTTCTGATGATTGCCATAAGTGTATCAAGAATAGGCAGTCCCAGAACTAAAGCCGGAATTATTACAACGACTATCGTTGTACTCTTTACCGTTCCCATGATGGAAAAGGCCGCAATAGAGAACCCTAACAACTGAGAACCACCATCTCCCATAAAGGTCTTTGCCGGGTGGAAGTTATACGGTAAAAATCCCAGCGCTGCGCCTGCAATAACCATCATCGCGAAAGTAGTAACATACTGTCCGTGTATATACGCTACATATCCGATGCATAGTGCTGAAATCGCCGAGATTCCTGCTGCCAGTCCATCCAGACCATCGATAAGGTTAACAGCATTTGTTATGGCAACAACCCACAGTACAGTAACCAGGAAGCATGCCACATCACCAAAGATCATTTTACCGTCACCGAAGTAGTTGGTTACGAATTCTATTCTGATTCCCTGGAAATACAATATTGTTCCGCATGCAACCTGCCCAAGCAGTTTCACCATTGGCTTCAGTGTTTTTAAGTCATCTATCACACCCAAAACATATGTTATTGCGCAGCAAATCATTACACTCATCACTTGTTTGTCATCATGTGCAAAAGTTGCTAACGTAATTACAATTCCCGCAAAGATAGCAAGCCCGCCAAATCTAGGCATAGCCTTGGTATGCATTCTTCTCTCGTCTTTTGGTATGTCAATCGCTCCTATTTTAGGTGCAATCATTATGGATACAGGGGTTACAATCAGTGCTGCTATCAACGCTACAAAAAATGGACCCCAAAGATCTATACTTGTTGCTGTCACGATTATTCTCCTAACATTACAATGCTCAAACCGGCTTCTTTTAAGATTTCTACTGATAACTCGTCAGGATATCCTTCTCTAACTACGATTCTTCTTATACCCGCATTTATAATCATTTTAGCACAAATAACACAAGGCTGATGTGTTATGTAAATAGTTGCGCCTTCAATGCTCTGTCCCAGTGTTGCAGCCTGAATAATTGCATTCTGTTCAGCATGTAAAGCTCTGCAAAGTTCGTGCTTTTCACCTGAAGGCACGCCCAGTTGCTGTCTTAAGCATCCGCCTTCTCTTTCTCCGCAATGTTCCAAGCCTCTAGGCGCTCCGTTATATCCTGTAGCAACTATATGCTTGTCCTGCACGATAACAGCTCCTACCTGTCTTCTCAGGCATGTGGATCTCTTGGCTGTTAAAGCTGCCATCTCCATGAAATATTCATCCCATCCAGGTCTATTATCCATGATTAACTCCTTTCAATCGTATCATAATATACTTCTGCCAAATAAAGTCCATATGGTGGTGCGGTATGCCCTGCCTTGGTTCTGTCTTTAGCTTCTATAATAGCTTTCATTTCGTTTTTTGGTATCTTTCCTTGACCGATATCAACCAAAGTGCCTGTGATTATTCTTACCATATTGTACAGGAATCCGTCTCCCGTAACTCTGAATTCTATGTCTCCGACAAGGCCATCATCACCGGATTTCTCGCTGACGACTTTTACTTCAGCATCGAATATGGTTCTTACAGTTGTTTCTCTAGGATTCCCTCCGGAGCTTTCAAAGGATTTAAAGTCATGGGTTCCAATCAGCACTTTTGCTGCTTCTTTCATGGCTTCAATATCCAATTGTTTACTTACATGGTAAGTATAATTTCTCTGAAAAATATCCACGTCACTGCAGTTTCTAATGCGATAAACGTAAGTCTTGCCCTTGCAGTCGAATCTGGCATGAAAATCAAGAGGTTTTTCCTCTGCAGCCACAATCCTTATAGGCGCTATTGCAAACGGCCCTTTTTCTCTCCCACAAAGTGCATTGTTGACCACCATAGGGATTTTCTCAACAGGTATTCCGATATCTGTTTTAAAAGATGCCCTCTGGCCCAGTGCGTGAACACCCGCATCGGTTCTGCTGGTTCCGTTGAGAAGGATCTCTTTCTTGAAAAGAAATGATATAGTTTTCTCAAGATATCCTTGCACCGTAAGTTTGTCCGGTTGTCTTTGCCAGCCGGAAAATCCGGAACCGTCATATGCTATTGTGAGCAAAACATTCTTTTCCATAATAATATATTTTAACATACAACTCCTGTGGCGCGCCACAGGAAAAATAATCTCACGGAAGTAACGGATATATTGCAAACAAATATAGTATTCCCCAACCACATATGTAAGGGCCGAAAGGCTTCACATCATCCCTTTTATATTTGCCTGACGCCAATCCTATTGCCGCAGCAATACCATTGCAAAGAGATGCACCTATAAGAACGATTACTATGCCCTTTGCACCAATGGCAAGTCCTAAAGATGCAAAAAGTTTCACGTCCCCAAAACCCATGACTTCTTTCTTAAAAAGAACTTTTCCTAAAACGGATGTTATCAATATAACTCCCCCACCAATGAGAGCACCGATTAAAGGTTGCCAGATACTGTAATGGAATGGTATAAAGCCAAATGCCGACAATGCAACCATTATCACAAACTGATCGGGTATTATCATATATTTTAAATCAGCCAGCCCTATAATCAACAGTGCCCAACAAGCAAAGAGAGATGCTGCCGCAAACTGCACATCAAAAAACGAGAGTTTTACAAGAAGGCAGCAAAACCCGGCCGCGTATATCCATCTCCACGGATACCCCTTCACTCTCTGTATATGCGGATTCCTCAACTCCTCAGAGGGTGTTTCTTCATAATCGCAAAGCCAGTTTGCCGGTATTTTATTAAAAACATATACAACGCCGAATCCTGCTAAAGTTCCCAGGACTATGCTTGCAACAATTTTTATAAGGATTATTGTCATTTTTCTCCTCCTCTACCCACTTCATTCTACCAAGTTCCCTTTTTCACTACAATATTATTTTAGACAATTTGTCGTTTTATGGCGAATAGGGTCATACGGTTGTTCTAGTCATCTCCGTGCATTAATGTTAAAATCGTGTTAAGAAAGGAGGACGCTATGCTTAATACGCATGAAATCAGACGTGATAAAGTTTTGGTGGTAGACGACACTCCTGCCAATCACGATATAATACGTACTTTTCTAAACGACATAAATGTGATATGCGAAAGCGCATATGACGGCATGGAAGCAGTTGCCAAGTGCACATCTTTGCCTAGTGACCATTATTCTTTGATTTTAATGGATCTCAATATGCCTCGCATGAATGGTGCCGAAACACTCAAAATGCTTCACGATATGAATGTAACAACTCCCGTTGTTGCCGTTACCGCTGCAGATAAGAGTGATAGTAGGCTGGCAGAAACGCGTACAAGCTTCGATGCGATTCTCTTTAAACCATTTAATGCTTCAGAGTTTTATCTGGCAATCTCACCGTACATAAAGAATGCAACTCAATATTCTCTTTCAACCGTGAAACCTGCTAAACCGGCATCTGCCAAAAGGGAAAGCGTTGCCGAAATAGATTCTGCTGTTTGCGATGTTGAGAAGGGTATTTCCAACATGGGAGGAAGCCAGCGACTATTCACTAAGCATCTCAAAAATTTCATTAGAAATAATGTTGACCTGGAAATTCGCATGCGAACCATGTTGTCATCCGGCAATTACAGAGATTGTTATGTTCTGTGCCACTCTCTAAAAGGTCTTTCAGGTATGTTAGGACTCACAAATCTCCACATTCACTTAACCGAGCTTGAAGTTCTTCTTAGTAAGTACGAACCTATAGAAGCAGATCTGATACGTATCCCAAAAGATCTGCTGGAGCTTATCTCCATTGTGGGTGATGACATGCTACTGGTGTGTAAAGTACAATTTTAATACGATTCATAGAGGTTTTTGACCTCGCCTATCCTTGAAAGGGTTAATTAGGCATTATATAATATACTGGTAAAAAAGTAAGATTATATAATGCCGTTTTTTATGGAGGGAATTATGGAATTTGATAGCAAGGCTTATATTGATGAGTACATAGCAAGAGCTCGTAAAGCGCAGGAGGCTTTCGAGAAGATGAGCCAGGAACAGGTTGACGAAGCCGTTAAAGTTATCGGCAAGGTTATATATGATAACGCGGAATTTTTGGCTGATATCGCTGTAGAAGAAACCGGAATGGGAAACGTTCCTGATAAAATCGCAAAGAACAAACAAAAGTCAAAGATTATATGGAACAACCTCAAGGGCAAAAAATCCCGTGGAGTTCTCGATACAGATGAAACTACAGGTATTACAAGAATCGCTAAACCTGTAGGCGTTGTGGCTGCAATCACACCTTGCACCAACCCTATCGTTACTCCAATGAGCAATTCCATGTTCGCTCTCAAGTGCGGTAATGCAATAATAATCACGCCTCATCACAAGGCAATCAAGTGCAGCACTAAGGCTGTTGAAATGATGAATGCTGAACTGGCTAAGATCGGAATGCCTGAAAACCTCATTCAGATTCTCGATGTTCAGTCCAGAGAAAATACAAGAAACCTGATTTCAGCTGCTGACGTAGTTGTTGCTACAGGCGGCGCAGGTATGGTAAATGCAGCATACAGTTCCGGCAGACCTGCTCTTGGCGTAGGCGCAGGAAATGTTCAGTGCATCATCGACGAAGGATATGATTTCAAGGAAGCTGTTCCTAAGATCATCACAGGTCGTACTTTTGACTACGGTATCATCTGTTCAGGTGAACAGTCAGTTATCTGCCCTGAAAGCGATTTCGAAAACATCATGGCTGAATTCGAAGCTAACGGCGGATACGTAGTTAGAGACGAAGCAGAACTTGAAGCTATCAGAGGCGCTCTGTTTGAAGATGGTAAGCCTAACAGACATTCAGTAGGCCAGTCCCCTGAAAACATTGCTAAGCTTGCAGGAATCGAAATCCCTGAAGGTACAAGAATCATCGTTGCTACAGCTGAAGCAACTGCTGATGTGGATCCACTGGGCGGAGAAAAGATGGCACCTGTAATCACAGCATATAAATATAAGACTCTGGAAGAAGGAGTTAACATCGCGAGAGAAAACCTTGAAAAAGAAGGTAAGGGACACAGCGTATCTTTCCACTCAGATTCAGAAGAAAACATCGAATACGTTGGTAAAGAACTGTGCGTATCAAGATTCGTTATCAATCAGGTATGTGCAAGTAGCGCAGGCGGAAGCTTCTACAATGGCCTTGCTCCAACAAACACTCTGGGTTGCGGTTCATGGGGACATAACAGCATTTCAGAGAACCTGGATTACAAGCACCTGATGAATGTATCAAGAATCGCTAGATATATGCCTGATAACTACGTTCCATCAGACGAGGAACTGTGGGGCTAATAGCAAGCAATTCAAAAATTATAAAAGCGCTCAATACGAGCGCTTTTTATATTACCTATTATTCAAACAGCGGTGTTGAGAAGTATCTTTCAGCTGTATCAGGCAGGATTGTAACTACAGTCTTTCCCGGTCCCAACTGCTTAGCAAGCTGGATAGCAGCAGCGACATTAGTTCCGCTTGAGATGCCGCAGAGGATGCCTTCCTTGAGCGCCAGATCCTTAGCTGTCTGCAGGGCTTCTTCATCATCGATTATATGTATATCATCGTAAATCTTCAGATTGAGAATATCAGGTATTATTCCGTCACCGATACCCATCTGTACGTGAGATCCGATGGTGCCTTCTGAAAGGATTGCAGCATTTTCAGGTTCCACTGCCCAGATTTCCACATCCGGATACTTTTCCATCAATGCTTCGCCAATTCCTGTGATAGTGCCGCCTGTTCCGATACCTGAACAGAATCCGTGGATAGGGCCATCAACGTCCTGCAAGATTTCAAGTGCTGTATGTTCTCTATGAGCCTGTGCGTTGGCAGGATTAGTGAACTGCTGAGGAACGAACACGTTAGGATCTTCTTCAGCCATTCTCATCGCTGTGTTGAGACATTCATCGATACAATCACCGATATTACCTTCATCGTGAATCAGCACAACTTCCGCTCCGTAATGTTGCATTATCTTTCTTCTTTCTTCACTTACAGAGTCAGGCATGATAACTCTCACCTTATAACCTCTTACCGCTCCAACCAGTGAAAGGCCTATGCCCTGGTTTCCGCTGGTAGGTTCAACGATTATAGTGTTTTCGTTGATAATACCTTTTTTCTCAGCATCCAAGATCATGTTATAGGCAGTTCTTGTTTTTATTGAACCCCCAACATTCAAGCCCTCAAATTTTACAAGTATTCTTGCCGCATTATCAGGCACCATATGATTCAGCTGAATCAGCGGTGTTCTTCCCATAGCTTCTAAAATATTTTTATATACCACTTTAAATCTCCTATTAATTACTATCTGTTTTTCTTACTTTATAATACTGCAAATAGCTTCTCTCATTTTTTGAGCGTCGTCTATCTGATTAACTTCTCTTCTAAAAGCTGCCGCGCCATGCATGCCCTTGATGTACCAGCCAAGATGCTTTCTTATTTCCTTAACAGCTATGCGTTCACCTTTATCCTCAATAATCATATCAAGATGCTTGATGAGTGTTCTGATTCTTTCTTCGTTTGATGGTGCCTCCGGCAATTCTTCTCCCTTCCAAAGGGCAATAGCATCTCTGAAAATCCATGGATTTCCTAAGGCTCCGCGGGCGATCATAACCCCATCGCAACCTGTCTGATCAATCATATCTATGGCGTCTTGTCCTGTCATAACATCGCCATTTCCTATTACAGGAACGCTTACGGCCTTCTTAACATCTGCGATAACTTGCCAATCAGCTTTACCTTCGTAATACTGTTCACGAGTTCTGCCGTGCACTGCAACTGCCGCCACTCCCGCAGATTCAAGAACTTTTGCTGTTTCTACAGCAGTATTTGTTCCTCTTTCAAATCCCATTCTGATTTTTGCCGTAACAGGTTTTCCTGCATTTTTGACCATGGCTTCTACCACATCATGAAGCACATCAAGTTTTTTAAGCAAAGCTGAGCCTTCACCGTTTTTAACGATTTTAGGCACAGGACAACCGACATTTAAATCAACAATCGGATTATTGTCAGCAGCTAAATCCTTAACTGCCTTCGCCATTATTTCCGGATCACTTCCAAAAAGCTGATAAGCTACAAGTCCTTCATCTTCTCCTATTTCCAGGAGCTTTCTGCTCTTTCTGTCGCCATAGCAAAGGCCTTTGCCACTAACCATCTCCGTATACACCAAAGAAGCCCCTTGCATGGAGCAGAGACTTCTCGTTGCTTTATCTGTTATTCCCGCTAATGGAGCCAATACGAAAGGTGTTTCCAGCTGAATGCCTCCGATATTAAGCGTTTTCTTCTGCATAATCGCACTCAAGCCTTTCTTTTTCGCCTTTTGTTTCTGACTTTTTAACCTTCTTGTTTTTTTCGTAAATCATCTGAAGGCCTTCAAGAGTCAACATCTTGTCCACATGATCGATACTATCGATTCCTGCATCTATAAGAGTTGCAAGACCACCTGTGGCAATTACTTTCACTTCTTGGTTTTCAGAACCGGTGTATTCCAGAAGTTCTTTTTTCATCTTTTTAACGATGTAATCCACCATGCCCATGTGTCCGTAAACCAAGCCGGACTGCATGCTATTAATTGTATTTCTGCAGATTACATGACCCGGTTCTTCCAGTTCAACCTTCGGAAGCTTTGATGTTTTCTCAAACAGAGCTTCTGATGATATTTTAAGTCCCGGAGCTATAGTGCCTCCGATATATTCTGCCTTTTCGGTAACTGCACAGAAAGTTGTCGCTGTACCGAAATCTATAATAATAAGCGGGCCGCCGTATTTGGCATGAGCAGCGACAGCATTTACAATTCTGTCTGCACCCACCTGCTTAGGGTTATCGTATTTAACAATCAGTCCTGTCTTTATTCCGGGACCGATTACCATAGCCTTTCTGTTGAAATATTTCATAGAAAGGTGCTGCAATGTGTAAAGCACTGATGGTACTACTGTGGAAATAATTATGTCTTTGACATTTTCCATCTCAAGTCCTTCATACTTAAACAACTGACTGATAATCATTCCGTATTCGTCAGCGCTCTTCTTGTTGTCTGTCTCCAGTCTCCAGCTAGCAATCATCTTGCTCTCTTTGAATACGCCCAATACGATATTAGTGTTTCCTACATCAAATGCCAGTAGCATGGTTCTTCTCCTTTTGCTCTGTAATATTGCTGTAACGTTATAGAGACGGTTTATAAAACCGCCCCTATTTTAACATAATATGTTTAATTCTAAAATACTTTTCTTATTTAAAAGTAACCAAAACATCGCCTGCGTTTACTGCTGCGCCCTTAGCTGCAGGTACTGAGTCTACTGTTCCTGCTGCCAGTGCAGTGATTTCGTTTTCCATCTTCATAGCTTCCAGAATGATCAGAACGTCCCCTGCATTTACTGCCTGTCCCGGAGCAACCTTAACATCCAGAACTGTACCAGGCATTGGAGCTGTAACTGATCCTGCGCCGCCTGCTGCAGGTGCAGGTGCTGCTGCAGGAGCCGGAGCCGGTGCTGCCGGTGCTACAGGAGCTGCAGGTGCAGGTGCTGCTGCTACAGGTGCCGCGGGAGCTGCTGAAACTGCTCCGCCAACTTCTTCTACTTCAACTGCATATGTAGTACCATTAACAGTAACATTATATTTTTTCATTTTTCTTTTTTCCTTTCGATAATATAATTCCCGTTATTGTCGGTTAAAACTTTCTGCTTGCTATGCAGTCTTCTCTGGCTGCATTGGACCAAAGAGTAGTTTCGCCGGATATTCTGCTGATTTTTCTTACAACCAGATTTCCTGTTCCGCCACTTCCCTGATAAGCTGCTATCGCTGCCGCAATAACTGCCGCGATGACTTCGTCATCATTGTTTACCGGTGCTACTTGTGGGACTGAGGGCGCCGCAGCGGCTTCTGTCTTCGCTGACGCCTTGTCTCCTTTCGATGCGACACCAAGGGATTTACCCATTATTGCTACGAATCCCCACAGCAGAATCAGTACAACAAATGTAACACCCATACCCATGAGCATTGTAATTGTTGAGCCAATCATTTTGTCTCCGAAACTAAGAGATTCAAATAATGCAGGATCTGCAAATTTATCCATTAAACTCATAGCGCACCTCCTACAGCGGAATATTACCGTGCTTCTTAGCAGGTAATGATTCTCTCTTAGTGCTCAGCATATCGAGAGCACTGATGATTCTCTGTCTTGTTGTAGCCGGTTCAATAACATCGTCTACATATCCCAGGCCTGCTGCAACGTACGGATTGTTGAACTTTTCTTCGTATTCAGCGATCTTTTCTGCTCTCAGAGCATCAGGATCGTCAGCTTCCTTGATTTCTTTCTTAACTGAGGAAATGATATTTACAGCTCCGGCTGCTCCCATAACTGCAATCTGTGCAGTTGGCCATGCCATTACCATATCAGCGCCCAGTTCTTTGTTGCACATTCCGATGTATGCTCCGCCGTAAGCCTTTCTCAGTACAACTGTTACCTTAGGTACTGTAGCTTCACAGTAAGCATAAAGCATCTTAGCGCCATGTCTGATGATTCCGCCGTATTCCTGGCCTGTTCCAGGAAGGAATCCGGGAACATCTTCCAGAGTCAGCAATGGAATGTTGAATGCATCGCATCTTCTGATGAATCTTGCTGCCTTATCTGAAGCATCGATATCGAGACATCCCGCTCCAACCTTTGGCTGGTTAGCGATAACACCAACAGTTGCTCCATCCAGTCTGATGTAACAAGTGATCATATTCTTGGCGAAATGAGGCATTACATCGAAGTACTTGCCATCATCTGCAATCTTAGCGATAACTTCGTACATGTCATATGCTTTGTTAGGATTGTCAGGAATAATTTCATTAAGTTCAGGAATTATTCTGTTAACATCGTCATTGCATGCATAAACAGGTGCAGTTTCCATATTGTTTGAAGGCATGTAGCTTAAGAGTTCTCTTACCATCATCAGAGTTTCCGCATCATCTTTACCGATGAAGTGAGCAACGCCGCTGATTGAGTTGTGAGTCATAGCTCCACCCAGCTGTTCAGCTGTAACTACTTCGCCTGTTACTGTCTTGATTACTTCAGGACCTGTGATGAACATCTGGCTAGTTTTATCAACCATGAATACATAGTCTGTGATAGCCGGTGAATATACAGCACCACCTGCGCATGGTCCCATGATAACTGAGATCTGTGGAATAACGCCTGAAGAAATAGTGTTGTTGTAGAAAATCTTGCCGAAGCCGGAAAGTGCAGCAACGCCTTCTTCTACTCTTGCGCCGCCTGAATCCTGCAGGCCTACAACAGGAGCTCCCATCTTAAGAGCCATATTCTGTATCTTAACTATTTTTTCTGCATGGTACTCACCCAGTGAGCCGCCACTTACAGTAAAGTCCTGAGCGAAAGCAAATACCAGTCTGCCTTCCACCTGACCATAACCTGTAACAACGCCATCGCTCGGCATTTCTTTTTCATCCATGCCAAAGTTGTTACATCTGTGCTTTACAAAGACATCCATTTCTACGAAACTGTCTTTGTCAAAAAGAATGTCCAGTCTTTCTCTAGCTGTCAGCTTGCCCTTTGCATGCTGCGCTTCGATTCTTTTTTCGCCACCGCCCAATAATAGTTTTTCTTTCTTTTCACGGAGCTGTTCAAGCTTGTTCATCTATGCTTCCTCCTTAATGTAATAACAATCTCACTATACTGCAAATCAATTGGATTTGCAATCTTGTTTTTGTTTGTATACATTATTCATGTTTAGTACATTAGCCCTTAAAATTGCCATG
>JAZUBM010000014.1:0-4195 GCA_045638485.1 Lentihominibacter sp.
GGAAACATACGAAACAGATTACAGCCATCTGAAAGTAGGGCTTGTAAAGATAAATACAGTATGGCCTTGTCCGGAAGAACTGCTGAAAGAAGCAACTAAAGATGCGAAAATCGTAATAGTACCTGAAATGAATGTGGGCAAATATGTTCATGAAGTTGAGAGAGTACTGAAAGATAAAAGAGTAATTCCAATGTCCAAATGCGGTGGAGAT
Organism: Lentihominibacter sp.; assembly: GCA_045638485.1. GTDB lineage: Bacteria > Bacillota > Clostridia > Peptostreptococcales > Anaerovoracaceae > Lentihominibacter. The sequence goes on from JAZUBM010000014.1 coordinate 212, forward strand.
ATCCATACACCAACTGAAATACTGGATGAAATATTAAAGGAGGTAGGAATAGATGAATAAGCTTTATGAAAAGTATATCAAGACAGATTCCCTACCAACCCTCTTTTGTCCGGGATGTGGGAATGGGATAATACAAGTTGCAGCAATGAATGCCATGGAAGATCTGGGAATTAAAGATGAAGTGGCATGTGTCAGTGGCATAGGTTGTTCTTCTTGGATTCCATGTTATTACAAGCTTGACGTTATGCACACAATGCACGGCAGAGCACTGGCCTTTGCAGAAGGTCTCAAGCTGGCTCAGCCGGACAAGAAAATCCTTGTATTCACAGGAGACGGTGACTGCTTGGCAATAGGAGGAAACCACTTGCTCCATGCCGCAGCCAGAAATATCGACCTGACAGTAGTTATGGTAAATAACTATATCTATGGAATGACCGGAGGCCAGAAATCGCCTGCAACACCTAAAGGCTCAGTTACTAAGACTTCACCGTTTGGAAGCATAGACGAACCTATTGATGGATGTAAGTTGGTAACGGCCTTAGGCGCAAGCTATGTGGCAAGATGGACGACAGCCCATCCTGTGCAGTTGGCAAAATCCATCGCTGATGGTATGTCACACAAAGGATTTTCCTTCATCGAAGTTCTTTCACAGTGTCCTGTACAGGCAGGTAAGAACGTTTTCGGTGAAAAAGATCCTGCGGCAATCATGAAGAGATACAAAGAAGGTACATATTTGTATAAGCCGGAAGGAGAACCTGTGGAAGGAAAGATTCCAATTGGCGTATTTAAGCACGATACAAAGGCTGAAGAATATATTGAAAAGGTAGAACGTAGGCTCAAAGAACAGGGCATAGAAAGAGGTTAAGAAAATGGCAAAGATCACAATAGACAAGGTTCATTGCAAGGGTTGTGGCATTTGTTATACTGCTTGCCCTAAAAAAATCTTCGTTAAATCAAGAAAGAGAAATAACTACGGTTCATCCATGCCGGAGGCAAAGAATCCGCAGGATTGTGTAGTTTGCAGAATGTGTGAAAGATTGTGTCCGGATGGAGCAATAGATGTGGAAGGAGAATAGACCATATGAGAATCAATGTGAGATTCGCAGGATCAGGCGGACAGGGAGTAATACTTGCATCGGTACTGTTGGCGAAAGGATATGGTCTTGGTGAAGACTATAATATTTCTCAAACTCAGAGTTATGGTCCTGAGGCAAGAGGTGGAGCTTGTAAGGCTGAGGTGGTTATTTCAGATGAAGAAATTGACTACATGAAAGTAGATGAGGCAGATGTATTTATCGCCCTCAATCAGGCGGGATTTGACAAATACAAAGCGCAGGCGAAAAAAGATGCTCTGGTTCTTGTAAACAGTACTCTGGTTGAAACAGAAGAAGGCGAGTACTATAAAGTGCCGGCAACAGACATCGCAGAGGATATGGGCAAACCATTTGTAGTAAACATGGTTATGCTTGGAGCTCTTACAAAATTGCTCCCTAAGATCCATTACGACACAGTTCTCGAAGAAATAAAAGGCAATTTCGCTGCAAGTATTGCCGGAATGAACATAGATGCCTTCGATAAAGGGTATGAATATGCTGCCGAACTGTTAAAGTCAGCAAATTAGTACGGCTTTAACCATTGAATTAAAAGCCTCCTGAGATATAATGTTTAGTGGAGATTTTTCCACGACATATATTCAGGAGGCTTTATGAATTTAATTAAAAATTATATAAGTGATATTAGGACGGAGTTTGCCGGATACAACGGTAAGCGCCTGGGCAAAGATTTGATGTCAGGTGTGACGGTAGCAGCAGTAGCACTTCCACTGGCGTTGGCATTCGGTGTCAGCTCAGGAGCAACCGCAGCAGCCGGTTTGGTAACAGCAATTATCGGCGGCATTGTTATAAGTGTCTTTTCCGGAGCATCATTCCAGATTTCAGGACCTACGGGAGCTATGACAGCAATACTTGTAACGTTGGCAGCTCAGTATGGGATGCAGGGTATCTTGTTGGCTTCTTTCATGGCAGGTATCATTCTGGTCGTTGCAGGGGTGTTGAAGCTGGGAAGAATGATATATTACATACCGTCATCAGTTATAACAGGATTTACCTCCGGCATTGCGATTATCATAGCGCTTGGTCAGCTTGATAATTTCTTTGGAGTGACTTCTGAAGGGGACCTTGCTATCGTAAAGTTGATATCATACTTTACTAATGGCTTCCACCCTGATATGGAAACTATGCTGATCGGTATTGCGGTTATAGTAATCATGTTAATCTGGCCAAAGAAATTGAACGCTAAGTTCCCATCATCACTGGCAGCTCTCATAATTATTCTAATTGCAAACCATTTCTTACAGTTTGATGTAGCGATGGTAGGAGATGTTCCTAAGAGCATAATCCTCGATGAAAGACTTACACTTGCAGGCATTAGCTTGAGCCAGATGAGAGCACTTTTCATACCTGCATTTTCCATAGCAGCACTCGGCATGATAGAAAGCTTACTGTGTGGAGCTTCTGCAGGAAAGATGAAAAATGAAGAGATGGATGCAGACAGAGAATTGGTAGCACAGGGAATCGGTAACTTGATAATCCCTATCTTTGGTGGTGTTCCGGCAACAGCAGCTATAGCAAGAACAAGCGTAGCTATTAAAGCCGGATGTGAAACAAGACTTTCAGGCATATTCCATGCAGTTATTCTGTTGCTGTCAATGTTCATATTGGCGCCGATAATGTCAGCGATTCCGTTATCTGCGCTGGCAGGAGTTTTGATGGTAACTGCTTGGAGAATGAACGACTGGGAAAACATCCACTTCATATTTGGTCACAAGTTCAAGGGTGGTATGATGAAGTTCTTCATCACTATGGCGGCAACAGTAGTATTCGACCTTACCGAAGCTATCATCATCGGTGTGGCATTCTCAGTTATTTTGATCCTCATCAAACTTACTGATATTGATATCACTGTGGCAGAGATAGAGCGAGAAAGACTGGAAGAAGTAGGTGTGCACATACCTAAGATTTCGGGCAAGGTAAGAATCGCTTATCTGACAGGTGCAATTTTCTTCGCGGTTATAGATAAGTTGGAAAATGAACTTTATGCATTTGAAGGCAAGACAGAAGGCTTGATTCTTTCAATGAGAGGTGTGCCTGTAATAGACTTATCCGGTATTCAAGCGCTGATTGAACTGGTTGAAGAAATGGAAGCAAACGGTACAGAAATTTATCTGACCAGCGTTCAGCCAAAGGTTCTGGAAGAAATGCGCAGAGGTGGACTGATCGATCTTATCGGAGAAGAATATGTCTTTGACAGTGCTGAAGAGGCTATAGTAGTAGCTCAGGAAGAGCATCTGTAATAAAACAAAGCGGCGAGACAATCGCCGCTTTTTTATGAATTTAACTCATTCAACTTGACAATATAAAGCAAAATTAATATACTGAATAACGTTGAAACAAAGTTAATAGCACGCGCCTGTGGTGGAATTGGCAGACACGCTAGATTTAGGTTCTAGTGGGAGACCGTGGGGGTTCGAGTCCCTCCAGGCGCACCAATGAAAAAAGATACCTTTTTAGGTGTCTTTTTTCATTATAGTAATTGTGGGGACTCGAAGAGCCCTCCAGCCTATTTGCCCAAAGAAGCGAAGCTGATTTGTTGACAAATAGGACAGCGAAGGACATATGCTGACTGTAGGCATATGTCCGTAGGAATGAGCTGAAGGCGAATGTTGGCGCACCAAAAAAACGGCACTCGTTTGAGTCCCGTTTTTATTTAACTGTAAAAAATGAAATTATCAACAGTAGAGATTCTTAATATACATATACCTTAGGAAGTCTCTGGCCGAAAGCACAAACGATTTCGTAGTTGATTGTGCCTGTAGCTGTAGCGATATCATCAGCTAAGATTTCATAGATTCCGTCTTTACCCATGATAGTAACTTCGTCGCCAAGACGAACGTAAGGAACGTTAGTTACATCGATCATGCACTGG
>JAZUBM010000015.1:0-65058 GCA_045638485.1 Lentihominibacter sp.
TGGCGCTTCAAGAGGAGCTTCCATCGGTCACGTTTGTCCTGAAGCCGCTGCAGGCGGAAACATCGGACTCCTTCAGGAAGGCGATATCATCGAAATCGATATCCCTAACGCAAAGATCAACGCTCAGGTTTCAGACGAAGAATTCGCTGCAAGACGTGAATCATACGTTGCACCACCTCCAAACGTTACAAGCGGATGGCTGGTAAGATATCAGAGGAACGTTGACTCCTCAGCTAAGGGAGCTGTAATGAAATAAAAATGAGGGGCATCTCGCATGGGATGCCCTTTAAAAAGGAGATTTTATGAAGCACTACGTTCTTTCATTCGGACATTTATGTTCGGACATCGCACACGGTGCCCTTTCCGCGATACTTCCGTTTCTAATCGCGGCTTATCATTTTGACTATACGACGGCTGCCATGTTGGTTATGGTTTCCAACATCGTTGCATCCGTAATTCAGCCGGTCTTCGGTCACCTTGCCGACAAGATCGATAATCCACGCATCATGGTTTATGGCGTTATCCTGGCCGGCGGCGGTATGGCTATGACGGGAGTTTTATCAAACTTCACAGGTTTATGCATCGCAGTTCTTATTAGTGGTGTGGGTTCGGCATTGTTCCATCCGCAAGCTGCACAACTGGTTAACAGATACGCAGATGATGACAATGTAGGATTTTCGCTGGGAATATTCTCATTTGGCGGAAATCTGGGATTTACGTTGGGACCTTTGCTGGCAACAGGATCCATTGCCTTATTCGGTCTCAAAGGTACTTTGATTTTCTTCGTGCCCGCTATGATCTTTGGCGTGCTGTCAGCTAAGTTCTTTCCGAAGCCTCCTAAGGCTGTTAAAGTCCAGACTTCGACGGACGCGCCTGCTGATGGCGACAGTGAGCTTTGCACACCGAAGTACAAGGATCGCTGGGGCGCATTTGCCAAGCTGGGTGTTTTAATCTGCTTCAGATCTATTGTTTATACCGGTATCGGAACTTTCCTGGTGCTGTATCTGGTTGATATCATGGGTCAGACTGAAGCTACAGGCAACATGTCTCTCAGCTTTTACTACGGAGTTTCTGCGCTGGCGGCACTGTTTGGTGGTAAGCTGGCTGACAATTTCGGACATCGCAAGACTGTATGGCTGTCGTTCGCGATACTGCTTCCGTCGATTGTAATCTTCACAATGTCCGGTAGCTTCTGGCTGTGTCTGTTGATGCTGATTCCAATGGGCGCCGGCCTCAATATCGGTTACAGTCCGCTGGTTCTGATGGGTCAGAGATATCTGCCTAATCATATCGGCTTCGCTTCCGGTATCACGCTGGGACTGATTGTCAGTGTTGGCGGCATCTTCACACCGATCCTCGGCAAGATTGGCGATACATACGGACTCACCGGAACTTTTATCGCAGTATGTGCTGTATGCGCATTCTCATTCCTGCTTTCGCTGTTCTTGTCGGACGCAGAGCTGGTGGAAGTCGAAGAGTAACCTTATTAATAAAAAAAAGGACCGAAACGAAACTCGTTCGGTCCTATTTTATTTGTTTTTTATGGCGATTTTAGGGAATTTCCTCATTGTGGGACTTTATTTTCTTATAGATTTCACGATATTACTGATTTTTATCTTCTGTTTAGGGAATCCCAGCGGATAAACGCAACGAAAATCCCTAAACTCGCATTCAGCGTGGATGTTTCCGTGAAATCCAGGTAGCCAACCGGCCTTTTTCACATTGTTTTCCCTAAATCGCAGCGTACCATTAAAGACCTTAGGGACAAATTCCCTAAAACTCCCCTACGTCACCTCAATTTAGGAACCTATATAACATCTCTTCCAATTTATTAAGATCTGTCAAGTCCTCTTCATATGTACAAATCAAATTCCGGTGCTGAGTATATCCAATTTTACGGTATTCGCTAATCTTTAGCATTGCTTTCGTGAAATAGTCGCTATTTTCCATCATGCCGAGATGTTCCCAAATAACGCTATGTCCATCAGGGCTCAAAATCAGAAAGTCCGGATAGACAGGATGCCCTTCTATTATCAACTTCGGCTCATATCGGTACAAAAGTCCGTGGCTACTCAGAAAATCACCGATGAATCTCTCCGATTTCGATCTGGTCAACACCCCGTTTTTCGTTTGATAACGCAAATACTCTCTTTTATAAGGGTTTTGCGATTCGCATCCTGCTATCCATTTCAATTGTTCTTCTGAATAGATAATCCTATCTTTATCTAACATATGAAACCGATTCAACACTTTCTCTATATTGTCTGTTTTCTCCAGCGCTTTTATTCTCCCCGCAGCTTCTTCCAAAGCCTGCAAGCTTCTTCTTTTTTTATCAATAGAATCTAAAACTATTTCTTTTCTGGCCAACTTATAAATACGTTCTTCTTGCTTTGTGACGCCTCGTTGCTTTCCTTCTATATATTCGCGAAAGTACACCTTCCCATTGCGATGGCGAACATGTAGTTTCCCGGAACCCATCTCGGTAAGTTCCTGTTCCAGAAAAATAATTTGTTTTTTCTCGCTCCCTATAAGTTTTTCTAACCACTGTATATTCATTTCAGCGCCCCCTTTTGACAAATTTTACCACCCCAGCTTCAATTATGTCAATATTTTCCAGTAGTCTTGATTCCCATCTCTTTACTAACCCAATAAAATAGACGAGCCTAAGCTCGTCTATTTTTATCAATCCCAATTATAAATTCTTCGCTTCTTCGTATCTCTTAACCTTACCTGTAGTTGTCTTAACCATTTCCTGATCTGTTACTACTACACGAAGCATCTGCTTATATGTTGGCAATGTCTCGTTAATCTTATCGATGTCAGCTTTAACGATAGCTTCGATTTTCTCCTGATCAAGCTCAGTGCCTTCAGCCCATGCATCAAGTCCGTGGTTTTCCTTCATCCATTCTGCGTTATATACGATCTTCGCGCAAATCGCCAGATCCTTATGGTCGCCGTCGTGATTTCTCGCCTGACCAAATACCATACATTCCTCAACGTACGGCAAATTGTTTATCAGAACTTCAAGTTCTTCAGGATAAACATTCTTACCATTCTTCAGAACGATAACGTTCTTCTTACGTCCGCAGATAAATATATACCCGTCCTTATCAACGTATGCCAGGTCTCCCGTATGGAGCCAGCCGTCAATAAGCGTTTTCGCTGTTTCCTCTTCATTTTCGAAATATCCGGCCATCACGTTCGGACCACGTGCGATCAGCTCTCCAACGCCTTCTTCATTTGGTTCGAAAATCGCAACATCGATACCCGGCAGCGCTCTTCCGATTGACCCGATCTTGTTTTCAAACAGGTTCTCGCAACAAATAACCGGTGACGCTTCTGTCATACCATATCCCTGGATCGCATCAATACCAAACGCCTTAAATCCCTTCAGCGCTTCAGGGTCGATTGCCGCAGCACCACTGATTACCAGTCTGATGTTTCCACCCAGTTTATCCAAAACTTCAGCAAACACTTTTCGTCTGATATCGATACCCAGCTTCTTCAACACACCGGTCAGCTTCATACCAAAAGCAACCTTTTTAGCCTTGCCTTCTTTCTCAACAGTGGCCATAACCTTCTTGTAGATAGATTCTATCAACAGCGGCACACAGAAGAATACGGACACCTTATATTCCACCAGATTCTTCTGCAGATACTTCAGCCCATCACAATACGCACTTGTCGCACCACCTGCGATCATTACGAACTGCCCAGTTGATCCGAATGTATGATGATACGGCAGGAATGCCATGCTCATATCCCCAGGAATTATATCTATAACTTTTTCGATAGCCTCCAAGTCAGACATGATATTTCTCTGGCTCAGCATAACCGCCTTCGCCATTGAAGTTGTTCCTGATGTAAAGAGCAATATATCTATAGCCTCAGGGTCAACCAAAAGGTCAGCATACTGCAAAGCGCATGCGCTCTCTCTGCTTCCTTCTTCGCCTTCGGCCTTAAGCGCTACGCGCCCCTTTTCCATGTAATCATATACAGTTTTATACCCTTCCAAAGTCTCCATTGAGATGAAGTGTTTTACTGCTGTGCTGTTTTCTGCCTTGAGCTGTTCAACCTGATCCTGGTGAGCAGGGTCAAAGATAAGAACGTCAGCATAACTTCTTGCCAGTGAAGATTCCAGTTCTTCGTAAGGGAGGCCTTTATCCAGCGGAACACAAACTCCCAGTCCGCCAAGAACTGCAAAATATCCCATCATCCATTCATAACGGTTCTTACCTATGATGGCATATCTCTTACCTAAGCCAAACTCCTCAAGCAGACCCTGTCCAAGATAATTAACATCATCTCTGAATCTTGGGAAAGAAATGTGTTCATAAGAATACTCTTTGCGGCCCGTCTTGTGCTTTACTACGAATGCATCCCTATCATGATATTTAACTGCCGCCTTATTAAGCAGGTCTCTAAAATCTCTGTATGTATCGTTCTTATATACTTGCTTTAACTGTTTTGTATTTTTCATTTTAACTCCTCGCGTTTTCATGTTAATAGCCGCAGAGACAACATCCCGTCGCCGCGGCCATCTAGTTATCGAAACTATGTTACATGATTATAATAACTTTGTCAACTAGTTGACATGATTTTCTTCTTGTGTTATTGTTTTAGAGGCTACATAGTCCAGCCGATAAAAAACAATAATTATCTTATATGAGGTGAAATATATGGCAACAACTAAGAGTCTTGGTGACTTCAAACTCCCTAGATGGAACGACCTTCCTACGGTTGATCTGTATCTGGAGCAAGTATTGACACTGCTTGACGAACAGCTGGGTGACTACTTGGCACCGGATGGCGGCAAAGTCCTGACCCGCACTATGGTCAACAACTATGTAAAATTAAAATATATACCTGCGCCTGAGAATAAAAAATATGACAGACTTACTATAGCCTGTCTTGTTGTAATTGCACTGATGAAGCCGGTATATACTATTGAAGAAATTTCCCGACTGATCCAGCGCGGTATAGACTTTAAAAACGCTGAGTTTTCATACGACCAGTTCTGCGATATGATTGAGCAGGCTGTAAAACATGCCTTCGAAGGAACAACTATGCCAAAGTTCGAAACAACCAACGATCCTCGAGATTTGTTCTGGCATGTATGTAACTCATTCGCATGTCAGCTTTATGTGAGACACGTGTATCTCAGAAGTGAATAAAACAGCAAAAGGGCACCGCGAAAAGCGATGCCCTTTTTAAATATCTATTTATTTTACCCCTTTTATTTTTTCCTGTTCTTTACACACTCACTAAGCAAGTACTCCACCTGCCCGTTTATGGATCTAAAATCATCCTCTGCCCATGCGGCAATCTCATTCCATAAGCTTGGTGAAAGTCTCAGTATCATCTGCTTCTTTGCTTTTTCCTTGTCCTTGATGGCCTTCTCTTTTTTCTTTATCTCGTCCTCCATGGACTTGAGCTTTTCAAGCCGCTGCAGCAGCTGTTCTTCTTTCTTGTTTATATCTTCTGCCACATCAGCACCTCATTAATAAATACTTCCGCTGTTTACGATAGGCTGTGCATCTTTGTCTCCGCACAGAACCACCAGCAGATTTGATACCATAGCGGCTTTTCTCTCATCATCAAGAACAATCAGCTCGTCGCCTTCCAGCTTATCGAGGGCCATCTTAACCATACCCACAGCACCTTCAACGATTTGTTCCTTAGCTGCTATAGTTGCCGCCGCCTGCTGTCTCTTCAGCATTGCCGCTGCGATTTCTTCAGAATATGCCAAGTGTGTGATTTTAACTTCAAGAATTTCGATACCCGCATCATCTGTCTTAGTCTGGAGCTCAGCCTTCATCTTTTCTGCGATTTCAAGACTTGAACCTCTGAGGGTCATTTCATCATCGTCACCATCCATGTTATCGTATGGATAAAGTCTTGCTGTATTTCTTATAGTTGAATCACACTGAGTTGACAGGTATTCGAAATAGTTTTCTACGTTGAATACTGCCTTTGTCGGATCTGCAACTTTCCAGATAACTACTGAGCCGATAATAATAGGATTTCCCTGAACATCGTTTACCTTTTGCTGAGCATTGTTGAGGGTCATTGTCTTTGTGGAAACCTTCTTGCTTGTAGTCTTCTTTGCCCCTGTTTTTTTCTTAGGGTCTAGTGCGCTTTCTTCTGCTGTTTCAAGAATTCCCGCAGCTGTTGGATTGAAGCCTGTTGAGAACGGATTTACAAAATAGAATCCCGCCTTCTTAATAGTTCCGTGATACTTACCAAATAGTGTCAGCACCAGGGCTTCGTTAGGGTTCACGATTCTAAGTCCGCAAAGCAAAACAGGAATTACTATCAGCCCAAGGATTCCAATTACCAATGGGACAAAAGGCAACACACCCTCAGCGCTTACCGTTAAAATTCCGGTTAATATGCAAAGCGCAATACATACTAAAATCCCAAAGATTCCTCCGATGAGCATTACCATTCCCGGAAATGGATTAAGCTCCTTCTCAACAATGTTGATGTTTTCAATTTTTTCTCTTTCCATCTCATACCTCCTAATACTTATTATATGCATATCAATAAAAAATAGTGATATCATTTTGATATCACTATTTTATCACTTTTCTTTTGGTTGTCAATCCACTCTCTTACCAACCACGAAAAATCTTCCTTCTTCTGTGTGATAAGCACATGTAGATAAAGTCACCAGCTGATCGCCATATTCTGCTGTTACTCCTGTATCATATACTGACAAGGCTTTCACTCCGTTAACATATTCGTTAAAACTTGTCTCGTCTGTAATGTCCGCATACTTATAGTATTTGAACTTATTGGAGCTCGTAGGATAAATCTCAGTATATCCGGCCGCAATCACTTGGTATGTCCCCTGACCTCCCTTGTATATGGTATCGAACTTGAAAGTCTTATGCTTCTCATAAAACTCCTTACTGTCATATTTAAGCAGGTCATGGAACATGGTTCCGTTTTTCATGTTATGTCCATATAGTAAGAAGTTTGATGTGGGCACGAAAATATCACTGGAATGATCCATAAACGGCGTTCCCGATGCTGCATATTCTTTATCAAAATTTCTGTGAAGATAAAACTCAGGATCATTCTGAGTCTGCATTACCGGATAATCGATTTTAGTTCCATCGATTTTAACCCAACCGATTATATCGTTATTAGCCTTATATAATTCTGCATATTCACCGACCACAACACCTTTATCGGTAACCAACTCTTGCCCCGCTTTTAGATCTGCCAAAGCATTGAGAGCGTTCTGCTCTTTAATACCTTTAATATAGTAATCCAAAAGCACACCGGCAGAACCTAAAAATACAATTAGGCAAATAATAAGTATTATCTTTCTACCAAGGCCAAGAGGAGCTTTTTTCTTTTTCTTACTCTTTTTTCCCATTAATCTTTTAACTTTCTCTTATTTTACATCATCGATTGTAACGAGTTTCACGCCGTTAGCTTTCAATACTTTGATAGCCGCAGCATTGTCCACAGCCTTCATCATGATAACAGCTTCACCGGCAGCTGATTTGATTGTTGAGTAGATGTACTTAACTCCAACCTTTTCATCTGCCAGAATCTGCAGTACTTTGTGGAAACCGCCCGGCTGATTCGCCAGTGATACTGCGATAACTTCTGAAATGCTTGCATTGAATCCGTTTTCGTTGAGGATTTTCTTGGCTGTTTCGGAATCTTCAACAATACATCTCAAGATGCCGAAATCCGCTGCATCTGCAATAGTCATTGCTTTCAAGTCGATGCCCGCTCCTGCAAGGATTCTTGTAACATCAGCAATTCTTCCTGTAGTGTTTTCTACAAATATAGATACCTGTTTAACTAACATTTACTTTCCCTCCTATCGATAAACCATTAAAGTTTTCTTGTGTCTTCAACTCTAACTGCCTTACCTTCACTTCTAGGCAATGCGCCTGCATTGAGAAGTGTGATCTTGCATCCGATTCCCAGCATATCTCTCATTTCGTGATCGATTCTCTTTCTGAGATTTTCTACGAATGCGATATCTTCGATTTCAATGTTTTCTGCCAGTTCTACTGCCAACTCGAATGTATCTGTATTGTTTTCTCTGCCAACATACAGCTTGTAGTTTACTGTAAGTTCAGAGAACTTAGCTATAACAGTTTCTACCTGTGAAGGGAATACGTTAACTCCTCTGATGATGAGCATGTCGTCGGTTCTTCCGAATACTCTGCTCATTCTGACTGTAGTTCTTCCGCATTCACACTTATCTCTCATCAAGTAACAAATGTCTCTTGTTCTGTATCTAACCAGAGGAAGACCTTCTTTTCCGAGAGTGGTGATTACCAGTTCGCCCTTTTCCCCGTCTGCAACAGGTTCTAACGTATCAGGGTCTACAACTTCCATAAAGAAGTAGTCTTCCTGAACATGCATTCCGCAGTTGTATTCGCAGCTCATGGAAACTCCCGGTCCCATTACTTCTGAAAGTCCATATATGTCGTGAGCTCTAAGTCCGAACTTTTCTTCGATGCTGTCTCTCATGGCCTGTGTCCAAGGTTCTGCTCCGAAGATTCCGGCTTTGATTTTGATGTCCTTGCCCGGAACCAGACCTGATTTTTCAATCTGCTCTGCAATTGTCAGTGCATATGACGGAGTGCAGCAAAGAATATCACTTCCCATATCCTGCATGAATGTCAGCTGCTTCTGAGTGTTACCGCTACTCATAGGAATTACAGTAGCTCCAATTGTTTCCGCTCCCAGGTGTGCGCCAAGACCTCCTGTGAACAGACCGTATCCATATGCGATCTGAATCACTGAGTTTTCATCTGCGCCGGCCATGGTCATGCCTCTTGCTACGCATTCTCCCCACATATTTATGTCGTTCTTCGTATAGCCAACGATTTTAGGTTTTCCTGTTGTTCCGGAAGAAGCATGAATTCTCACGATATCTTTACGAGGAACAGCAAACAGACCTGTTGGATAGTTGTCAGCGATGTGCTCTTTAGTTATAAACGGAAACTTAGTGATATCTTCAAGGGACTTGATATCTTCAGGCTTTACTCCTGCCTTATCAAATGCTTCCTTGTAGTGTGGCACGTTGTCGTATGCATGTTTAACCGTCTTCTTTAACTTTTCCAACTGCAAAGCGCACATGGTTTCGCGATCTGCACATTCCATTTCTCTGTTCCAAATCATGATGTCATCTTCCTTTCGCACGAGGGCGGTTGCTTGCACCTCGTTTTTATTTTATGCGTTTCTGCCCAGCTCGAAAGCCTTCTTGTTGAGGTCTATGAACTTAGGTTTTACATTCTCTTCGATTACCTTGATCCACGCATCTTCTTCAAATGGAAGGTCATTAGATGCTGCGCCCAGCAGAACTACGTTAACAGCTTTCGCTGATCCGCATTCTTCTGCAATCTTCAGTGCATCGAATGCCTTAACTTTACCTGCATTGGCTTCAAGGGTTTCTTTGATATTTTCAGGATACTTAGCTGCGCCCATAACTACAGGCATTGGCAGCCACTGCTGAGTATTCACATACATTGTGCCGCCTTTCTTCAGATATGGCAGCCATCTGTATGCTTCCAGCTCTTCGAATGCGATGATAACATCCGCATCTCCTTCTTCGATCAGTGGAGAGTTAACTCCATCTTCACTAATCTTAACGTGAGTTACTACGCTTCCGCCTCTCTGGGCCATCCCGTGTACTTCACTGAGTTTTACGTCAAAGTTCTTTTCGAGAGCGAGATTTCCGAGTAATACGCTGGCCAGAAGAGTTCCCTGTCCGCCTACTCCAACAATTAAGATATTAGTCTTAGTCATTTATTTCGCCCCCTTTCCTTCTGTGCTTTCAATAGCATCGAACGGACATACTGTAGCACAAAGTCCGCAGCCTACGCATCTATCAGGCACTATGTAAGGTCTGCCATCTTTTTCTTCGATAGCAGGACATCCTATCTTCATGCACATCTTACAGTTCTTGCATTTATCTGTTACTTCGTAAGGAATGTCAGGCTGCTTAACGATGAGTGCGCATGGTCTCTTAGTGATGATAACGCTCAGCTCTTCTCTGGCAGTTTCTTCCTTAACGATTCTTTCAACTTCAGGGATGTCAAACGGATCAACTTCTACTACGTTCTTTACGCCACATGCCTTAACGAGAGTTGCGATGTCGATAGCAGGAGCTTCTTCGCCCTTGGCGTTCTTGCCTGATGCAGGGTTCTGCTGGTGACCTGTCATTCCTGTGATACGGTTGTCCAGAATGATAACAGTGCCCTTTGCTCCGTTGTAGTTCATATTGATAAGACCTGTGATTCCTGAGTGGAAGAATGTTGAATCTCCCAGAACAGCAACGTGGTCGCTTGATTCTGTAGCCATTTCAAATCCATGAGCCATGGAGATGGAACCTCCCATGCAAAGACAAGTGTCCATCGCTGAAGTAGGTGCCAGTGATGCCAGAGTGTAGCATCCGATATCTCCGAGAACTGTTTTCTTCTGCTTGCTCAGTACATGGAAAAGTCCTCTGTGTGGACATCCTGCGCAAAGAAGCGGTGGTCTTCCCGGTGCATCTTCGATAGTTACTGTGTCAGCAACTTCCTTTCCAAATGCCTTTCTGATCATGTTTGCGCTGTATTCACCCTGGATTGTGAACATTTCCTTACCGCCTGCAAACTGGATGCCTGCAGCCTTCAACTGTTCTTCGAATACAGGGTCGCCTTCTTCTATTATGTAGAGCGTTTCTACCTTTGAAGCGAAGTCTTCAATCATCTTCTTAGGAAGCGGATTGATGAGACCCATCTTCAGGATGCTTGCTTCAGGGAGAGCCTCCTTAACGTACTGATAGCAAATACCGCTTGTAACGATACCGATTGATGGATCGTTCATTTCTACGGTATTCAGCTTAACGCCGTTGAATTCCATTTCTGCTGAGTCTTCAGCAATCTGGTTCAGTCTGATTTCCTGGGCAACGTGGAGTTTCTTAGCCATAGCCGGCATAGCCACGTATTTCTGGAAATTCTTCACGTATGGAATTCTTTCCTTTTCTATTTTTTCTCCCAGTTCAACAATTCCTCTTGAGTGTGAAATTCTTGTATTTGATCTGATAAGAACTACTGTGTCGTACTTTTCACTGATTTCATAAGCCAGCTTCATGTAGTCCTTACATTCCTGAGCGTTGGCAGGTTCCAGTACTGGAACGCCTGCGCTCTTTCCGTAATATCTTGAATCCTGTTCATTCTGGCTTGAGTGACATCCATTGTCGTCTGCAACCAGAATTACTGCTCCACCTGTAACTCCTGTGTATGCTGCTGTAAAGAACGGGTCCGCTGCAACATTAAGGCCTACATGCTTCATGCATGAGAGAGAACGTACTCCGCCAACTGATGCGCCTATAGCAACTTCCACACCAACCTTTTCATTAGGTGCCCATTCTACATGGATATCGTCATACTTTGATGCAGTTTCTGTGATTTCAGTACTTGGTGTTCCCGGATAGGAAGAAATCACCTTAACGCCTGCTTCGTATGCACCTCTTGCAAAGGCCTCATTACCTAACATGATTTTCTTTTCCATAACAATTGCCCTCTTTCACCTTAAGTGTAATTAGATTTTACTCCTACTCA
This sequence comes from Lentihominibacter sp., assembly GCA_045638485.1. Classification (GTDB taxonomy): domain Bacteria; phylum Bacillota; class Clostridia; order Peptostreptococcales; family Anaerovoracaceae; genus Lentihominibacter. The sequence goes on from JAZUBM010000015.1 coordinate 11,586, forward strand.
AATAGAAACGCAAAGGTTTTCGTGCATCGTGCACGATTTATTTACGTTTTGCGTATTTTTACAATTATTTACATCTCGCCAGCAGTTTTTCCCACTGATCGTCTACGTATTTCTGAGTTTCCTCGATCATCCATTCCTGGCCCTTCTTAAACATGTGATTGAATCTACCCTGTTTTCTCAGGAATTCTTCTACCGGAAGCTTTTTCTTAGGTTCGTATGTAAGCTTCCATTCGCCTTCCACTATTTCATATAAAGGCCATACGCATGTATCTACTGCCAGCTGGCAAATCTCAGCCAAATCTTCTGCTTCATATCTCCAGCCTCTAGGACATGGTGCCAAGATATTCAGGAAGCAAGGGCCTTCTGTATAAATCGCCTTGTGGGACTTTTCATGAAGATCCTTGAAGTTTCCGATGAATGTTGTCTGCGCAGCATACGGAATATTGTGAGCCGCTATGATTGCAGTCAAGTCTTTCTTGTTCTGAATCTTGCCGGGGATAGTCTCTCCGGCAGGAGATGTTGTCGCATCAGCAAATCTTGGAGTTGATGATGAACGCTGAATTCCTGTGTTCATGTATGCTTCGTTGTCGTAGCATACGTAAACCATATCGTGTCCTCTTTCCATCGCTCCGGACAGTGACTGAATACCTATGTCGTAAGTACCGCCATCTCCACCGAATGCGATGAACTTGAAGTTATCTTTAACTTTATCTTTTTTCTTCAATGCCTTATATGCAGCTTCTACTCCTGACATTGTTGCCGCTCCGTTGGCAAACGCAGTGTGGATGTAGCTATCATAGTAAGCTGTATGTGGATATATGAAAGTTGATACTTCCAGACAGCTTGTCGCATTTGTGATTACTGCTTTGTCTTCCGGCTCCAGTGCTCTAAGTACGCCTCTAACGGCAACACCGGCACCGCAACCTGCACATAGTCTGTGCCCGCCGGCAAGTCTTTCCGGCTTTTCTACTTCTTTCTTTAAATTGTATGCCATAGTGTTTCTCCTAATCTTCGTACTTCTTGTGGTCGAATCCGCCTTCTTCGAATCTTGAGTCTCTTACGCCAACATATCTGTAAACGTCGCCCGGATCATCAGTTTCACTTATGATGAATAAATCGTTGAAGATTTCATAGTAACTTTCAACTGTGATATCTCTTCCGCCTAGACCATAAATATAGTTGATGGCATAAGGTTTATCCTTCAGATCGTAAAGTGAGTTTCTAGCTTCATTAAAGAGCGGGCCGCCACTGTTGGAGAAGCTTTCTGCCTTATCCATGATGGCAACAGCTTTTACCTTGCACATCGCTTCCGCCAGCTGTACTCTAGGGAAAGGTCTGAAAACTCTCAGCTTAATGAGTCCTACCTTCTTACCTTCTGCACGAAGTCTGTCTACAGCTTCTTTTCCTGTTCCGGCTGATGATCCGATTACTACCAGTGCAACCTCAGCATCATCCATCATATATTCTTCGAAGAATCCGTACTTACGTCCTGTAATCTTCTCGAATCTCTTGGCAACGTCCAAGATGATCGGCATTGCATCCTTCATTGCTTGCGCCTGGGATCTCTTAACTTCCATGTAATATGGTGAAATTCCGTAAGGCCCAACAGCCAGTGGGTTTTCATGCTTAAGCAGATAATTTTCAGGCTTGTACTCACCTACGAAGTTCTTAACTTCTTCGTCTTCCATCAGCTCTATATTTGATACGCCATGGCTTGTGATGAAGCCATCTTGACAAATCATGATAGGAAGTCTGATGGTTTCTGAAATAGGCATTGCCTGAACATAGTTGTCATATACTTCCTGGTTAGTTTCTGCATATATCTGAATCCATCCTGAGTCTCTTGCTCCCATGGAGTCTGAATGGTCATTGTTGATATTGATAGGTCCTGTCAGCGCTCTGTTAACTACAGCCATTGTGATGGGAAGTCTTGCTGACGCTGCCACATAGAGAAGCTCCCACATGTAAGCAAGTCCTGCAGATGAAGTCGCTGTTACTGCTCTTGCTCCCGCTGCAGATGCTCCGATACATACTGACATGGCACTATGTTCTGATTCTACTGCAACGAATTCTGTATCGACCTCTCCGTCTGCTATGTACTGTGAAAAATACTGAGGAATTTCTGTTGAAGGAGTAATAGGAAAGGCTCCCATTACGTCCGGATTAATCTGCTTCATAGCAATAGCTACAGCTTCATTACCGGACATTCTGTCTCTTTTAGCCATTTACTTTTCCTCCTTTACAAAATCTATTGCGCCGAACGGACAAACCTTGACGCATATACCGCATCCTTTGCAGTGCATGAAATCAAAATCTTCGCGCTTTCCATCTTTAACAGGAATTGAGCTGTCCGGACAGAACGGTACGCAAAGCATGCAATGCTTGCATTTGTCTTCTATAAAAAATGGTTTCATTACTCGCCAGTCGCCTGTTTCCACCAGAAGGGATGTGGCCGGTTCATAAATTTCTGCACCTGTAGTAACTTCCTGCCAGGTGATTTTTTCATTTATATCTATTGCTCTTGTCTTCATTATCCTACCTTCACTTCTTCCATGGATTTAACTAATGCTTTCATGTTTCCTTCGATAATACTTTCTTTGTTTGCGAATTTGTGCTCGAAGGATTCTCTCATATCTTTAACGAAACGCTCCTGGTCGATAACGTTACTTACCTTAACCACTGCTCCCAGCATCGGTGTATTAGGGAAGTTTCTTCCCAGGGTTTCCATTGAAATCTTCTCTGCATCCACTGAACAAACCTTACCTTCATATCCATTGAGCATAGGTCTGATTTCTTCCGGAGTTTTCTTGCTGTTGATAATCAACGCTCCTGTTTCCTTAAGCCCCTTAGTAACATCCACTGACTTAAGCAAAGTTTCATCAACTACAACTACATAATCCGGTGTATATATATTTGAGTGAACCTTGCAGTGTTCGTCTGTAATTCTGTTATATGCCGTAATAGGCGCGCCCATTCTTTCAGGACCGTATTCAGGAAATCCCTGAACGTGTTTGCCGGAACTGAAAGCTACATCTGCCAAGAGAAGGCATGCTGTTTTAGCTCCCTGGCCGCCTCTTCCGTGCCATCTTATTTCTACTGCTTCATTCAATCTTTTAGTCATTTAAAAATACTCCTGTTATAATTATTGGCGCAACAAGGCAAAAGCCTTGAAACGCCTTGTTTTAGACTACATTATGGGTGTGTTTGTGTCAACACTTTTGGACCTAATTTTCGCCCTTATAGAGCTTCTTATATTCTTCTTTCAACATAGAATAACAACGCACTTCTCTTATAGATCCGTCATATATCCTATAAGTCCTTCTGAGTGTTCCTTCATATGCAAAACCGCACTTTTCTATTACCCTCTGGCTTCTAAGATTTGCATCGCCGGTTCTTATCATAAGGATGTCCAGTCGAAGGTCTTCAAAAGCATGCTCAATCACTCTTTTGGCAGCTTCTGTCATAATCCCTTTCTTCCAATAATCTTCCGAAAGAGAATATCCTAACTCTTTACTCTTCACTTCAGGTCTGAATTTATCTTCTTCAAGGCCAATGCTTCCGATTACTTTTCCTGTTTCTTTGTCCACTATCGCCCAACACATGTTTGTGAGAAACAGCTGAGAGATGATCATTCTTGATTCATGTACAGATTCATGAGGTTTCCATCCTGCATGAGGTCCCACATTAGGGTTTTTAGCATATTCATAAAGCTCCGGAGCGTCTTTTTTCTTCCACATTCTCAGAATCAATCGTTCTGTTTCTAAAGTAGGCACTTTAATTTTCATATGTTACCTCTCTTTTTAAACCTTCACTTATTCAAAGAGACAACCGCGCTTTGCATCACACAGTTGCCTCTTTTGCTATTCCTTATTATTCCTTCAGGTCTATTCAGTAGTGCTGAGAACTTCCTTGTTCTTTTCTACCTGGCTGACCTTCATATTAGGAGCCTCTTCCGGATCTACTTTTTCCTTCAGTGCCAGAATTGTCGGTCCCAGATAAACTGTTTCCAAAATCTTGCCATCCAGGGAAATCTTACTGTATTCCGTGAAGTTCTGTCCCTTGATGTAATAGTCCTTGCCAATTTTAACTACTTCGTCGATCTTAATTTCCTTAACGCCCATTCTCATGTCAGTAGTTTTGAATGGATTTGTTTCTCCATAGATATATCTCTTACCGTAGAGCATGTCATATCCGAGTGCTTCCAGGTTCTTCAAGAAGTCCTTGTCATCCTTGTGGTTCTGCTGATATTTATTAACCATGCCCACTGTGATTCCAAGTCTCTCCATTACTTCAGCATTGAGCTCGTAAGTTGTCAGGTCTACATCTTCCTTAGCCATGCCGAAATTATCCCAAATGATATACTGTGACGCATATAAGTTACCTGTCTTAAGGTCATCAGCTACCATATCCAGGGCCGGTAAGTGGTCTCCGTACATTACGAGAATTACATCTTCATCATAGTTTTCCAGAACTTCTGTCAGTTCCTTGATAAACAGGTCCATTTCGTAGATCTGGTTTACGTAGTATTCGTAGTTCCATTTCTGCTCTTCATTTGCGGCTTTATCGCATGTGATTACAGGGTTTTCCAACACCTGTTCGTTCGGGTATTTACCATGACCCTGAACTGAAATTGTGTATATATAGTCTTTGCCTTTTGTGCTATCCAAAGCGCTTAGAATCTGTTCTGTAAGAATTCCGTCCTTGGCCCAGTTCTTCGGAGTCTTCATTACATTGTTCATGTACTCAAGGCATGTGAATGTATCAAAGCCCATGTTGGCGAATACTGTGTTTCTGTAGTAGAACGCTCCTCGGTGGTTATGAATAGCATGGGTTGAATACCCCAGTTCCTTCAAGTTATAAGGTGTTGTTTCGCAAGTTTCTTTCTTAAGAACACTCTTATACGGATATTCTCCAGGGCCAAAGAATCTTGCGCTTATTCCTGTCATTACCTCGAATTCGATATTTGCTGTTCCCGCTCCTACTGAAGGCACGATAAGTTCTCCACTTGAATACTCATCCTTCAAACTTCTGAAGTATGGTATAGGATCCTGTGAAAACTCCAGTCCCTTGACTAAATATGGATCGAAGAAAGATTCAAGCTGTAAAAATAAGATGTTCGGTCTCTTCCCTGCATTAAGATTATCATCTTCTCCAGGTGTATATATGCCATCTTTGCCCAGTTCTTCCTCATCGAAGATATCCTTCATGGCCTGAGCGGAATATTCTTCAGGTTTATCTATACCTGTGTCCATCCATGTAATAATAAAGCTGTAGCAAACTCCGTTGTCCGCATAACCAATAGCTAGGTTTCCGAAGAATGTATCCAGAACATTCGCTTTCTGTCCAACCTGTATTATTCCGAAAGTCCCTATGAATACTATGAGAACTGCTGCCAAGTCCTTCTTGAAATTCAAGTCGGTTGGCTTCTTGGGAGCCTTACGGTACAGTAATATAAATCCTAATGCCAGCACTGTTACCAACGCGATGAACGCGATAACAGTTCCTACGGAAAAGTAATTCTCTACAATAGCAATTGCTTCGTTGAGGTTGCTCAGGTCTTTTACTGTGAATGGTGTCATTCTGTTTGAGAGAATAACCCCGTTTACGATTCCCAGTGACAGCCATACAAGTGAAAGTAATGTCGTTACGAATATTCTTCTCTTAAACAACATCGATAATGACAAGAGCGAGAACACCAATGCCATATTTGCCAAATATACAAGTGGCTGTTGCACCATGAATATTACAGCTTGTATTGGGGAATGTCTGCCCAATGTTTCGATTATCAGAACCAAAAGGAATGATAATGCAAATATTACAACCACATGGTTTCTGCTGCAAAACTTCTTAAACTTTTCCATAACTTATCTCCTGCTGATTTCAGCAACTCCATTGGCTATCGCCGCGAACTCTTCTATAGTGAGGGTTTCCGCCCTTCTTGCAGGATCAACTCCTGCATTTTCAAGGATTTCCTTTATGTTGTCTTTCGGTAATCCGTTAACTCCTGTTAAGGAATTCAATAAGGTTTTTCTTCTCTGTCCAAAGCCTGCCTTGATACATGCAAAGAACGTTTTCTCATCGATAAGATCTACAGGTCTTTCTTTTCTAATGCTAAGTTTAAGTACTGCTGAATCAACCTTAGGTCTTGGTACAAACACTTCCTTAGGAACCGATGCAACCTGCTCTACCTCACAGTAATATTGTACTGCTACGGAAATAGCACCGTATATCTTGTTTCCCGGCTCCGATTTGATTCTGTCGGCAACTTCCTTTTGCATCATGATTGTGATGCTGTCGGCTTCAACGCCTTTTTCCAAGATTGCCATAATAATTGGAGTTGTGATGTAATATGGGAGATTTCCCATTATCTTAACTCCACCTGTAAAGTTTCCGGCCGCTCTTTCTTCTTCTATAATTTCATTGATATCTGTTTTTAAGATATCCTGATTCACAACGCGGATATTATCGTAATCTGCCAAGGTTTCAGCAAGTATCGGAATTAACTTCTTATCGATTTCGATAGCTACTACTTTCGCTGCAGATTCTGCTGCTTCGGCAGTAAGCACTCCAATCCCGGGTCCGATTTCTATTACCAAATCATTTTCACTTACATCGGAACCTTCCACGATTTTTTCTATTACACTTTTATCTGTTATGAAGTTTTGTCCCAGGCTCTTAGAAAGCTGAAAGTTATGTCTTTCTTTAATAGCCTGTATTGTTGATGGTGCGTATAATTTCATTTATATCTCCTGGAGCGCTTTCTCAAATTCTTCTCTTGTAACTCCGAACTTATTCAATCTCTGTAAAAAGATCTTCCCATTGCCATATCCAATCCCAAGAATCTTTCCCAGCTTCTGACGTCTTGCAGATGAATCAGATTCTCCTACCAGTCCTGCCCTCATCATATCGTCTATTGTAAATCCGGCAGCTTCTTCTTCCATGGAACATCTTGCCTTCTCTAGGGCTTGTCTTATACTTTCCGGTGATGCATTCTCAATTCCGATGTCACCGTCTTTCTTAGCTGCCTTTCTATCAAGAAATGCTTCTTTTGCATCGGGATACTTTTCCATTATTCTTCTTCTGATTTGTTCCCCTGCATGGTCCGGATCGGTGAAAACAATTATTCCTTTTTCGTTATATGCTTTTTCTATTAATTCCCAAGTTGCTTTAGTTATACCATAGCCATGTGTTTCTATTGTGATGGCGTCAACACTTTTTTTAATAGCATCCGTATCATCGCGGCCTTCTACAATGATAATTTCCTTTACTCTCATCTTATTCCTCTTCTCCCGCCTTTTCATCTGTGTTCTCATTCTTATCAGATTCGGTTATTTCTTCCGGGAAAATATATAGCTTTTCGCCTTTTTTAATAAGCTTCAACTGGTCTCTGGCCTCTTCTTCCACATTCTCCGGATTATTTATCTCTGCCAGCTCTTTTTCCAGCTGCGCTTTTTCTTTCTGCAAAGCTTCCTGTTGTTCTCTCATTTCCCTCTGCTCTTTCTTAAGAGCAACAACATTAAATATGGAAAGTGTAATCGCACCTATTATAAGCACAACAACAAGGCATATCAGAGCTCTCCTTCTCGCGCGGTTCCTTCTGATCGCCATCTTTCCTCTTGTATTTTGGCTAGCTTCATATCTTATACGTTCTTCTTCTTTTTTCTTTTCAGCTCGCCTTTTTTCCAGCCTCTGTTTTCTAGCTTCTTCGATGCTGATAACTTGGCTGTTGTTTTTAAATTCTCTACTTCTTCTTTTTCTACCCATACTATTTTTAGTATACCACAGCATATTTTTTTCCACAATAATATGCCGGCCAAAAACCCTATTATGCCATGGAATGTAACAACTCCATATGAACAATAATACATAAAATTCGAATATACTACTGCTGTAATAATCCAGAATACTATTTCTATTATAACTTTCGTTTTAATTTTTCCTACTATTTGGATAGTGCCGATTTTTTCTTGCCCATATTTCTTAATGTCCCAAAGACTTCCCACCACCACGCCCGCACCGAACATAACTACAACAGTCTTTATTTGTTCAGCTATTAACTCTGATATTTGCAGCATCATTTAAGTATCTTCGCTAAAATTCCTTTTTCACCTTTTTCTTTTACTTTTATGTACATTATCGAATTAATAGTTCCTCTTATCACCGCAATATTTTCTTGTAGATCCAGCTTTTCTATATTTAAGCTTTCTCCTTTTATAATCACTGCACCGCTTCTCAATGACGCTCTTACTTCGCTTTCATCAAAGCTATCGATTTCCTCGATTTCCGTAATTGTCGTTCTTATTCTGTTTTCGATATTTATTATATGATTTTCCATAACACCCCTCCTCATATTTAAATATATTTAAAGGATTGTTTTTTATGATAATCTTCTTTTTTCCATATAAAAAGAGCAAGTCTCATACTTAATGAATTCCTTGCTCTTTGCTTTTTATGTATATATTTAGGTTACTTATCTATCCAACGTTCGTTGGCTCTTTTCGCAGTATTATCCATGTGGACACCTACTGCTTCACACGCCGCCTCAACATCCCTAGCTACTATAGCCTTATATATAGCCTCGTGCTCTTTGAAGATCAAAGGCAAATTTTCTTCTTTCTTCAGGGTTGTCTTTCTAGCAGTATGTACGTATTCTTGATAAGTCTTTAGTATCTGAACGATAAATCTGCTGTTGGTCATTTGATGAATCATATTATGAAATTCCTCGTTGGCCTCCAGCAATCTTTCGTATGAGTTGTTTTCCGTATAAAAGTTCATCAGATCTAGGTGTTGGCCCAGTTCTTCGATCTTTTGGTCGCAAGCGTTCTCGATTGCCCAGGTTATGGCTACCTTCTCCACTGCCTTTCTCACAGCATAGATATCTTCCATATCCTTATGGCTGAATCCTTTAGCAAAACATCCTTTATTGGGAATATATTCCACCAGTTGTTCTTTGGCAAGCTGTTTAAATGCATCTCTAACCGGTGTTCTGCTAACTGTCAATTCCTCAGCAATCTTGTTTTCGATCAGCTTTTCTCCCATGGTGTATTCACCATTGATGATTCTGTCTCGAAGTAAATCTGTTACTTCTTTTGCCAGTGAAGCTTCACCTGTTAACGCTTTTTTCCACACGACGTCTCTCCTTCGAACGTTAGTCCTTAAATACTACAGTAAGTGATTTTCGATAACCTGTACTGCCGGATCAAAATCTTCAATCTGCAGATAGTATTCAGCAGCATCGAACAATGCCTGCATTGGAGCCAGACCGATAAGTTCTGTTCCGATTACAGGTACTCCGTATCTTGCAGCTTCGTTTCTAACCAGTTCAGTTACTCTGTGGAGCGGAGTTACTGTAAAGTCTGTCATGTTGATTGAAACCTGAGCGATGTTTCTTTCTTCCAGCATAACGCCCATAGCCTTAACACACTTAAGTCCGCCGGATGATTCTCTGATGATCTTACCAATCTTAGTAGCGATTTCCAGATTATCAGTTCCCAGGTTGATGTTATAAGCGATGAGTGGAGGTCTTGCGCCTACACATACAGCTCCGCCTGTAGGGTGGATTCTCTGTCCGCCGAAATCAGGAATCCAGTCAGGATCCTGAACCTTTTCAGCCATTCCTTCGAACTGGCCTTTTCTTACCTTAGCCAGGTTCTGTCTGTGTGCAGCTGTTGCTGACTTTTCATAAAGGAATACAGGAAGATCAGCTTCTTCAGCGATTCTCTTACCAACTCTCTGTGACAGTTCAACACATTCTTCCATTGAAGCTTCCTTAATAGGAACGAATGGCATTACGTCTACACAACCCATTCTAGGGTGTTCACCTTCGTGCTTAGTCAGGTCAATCAGTTCTACTGCTTTCTTAGCCAGCTTAACGCTTGCTTCTTCACAGCCTTCAGGGCTTCCCATGTAAGTGATAACTGTTCTGTTATGTGATGGGTCTGATGAGTAGTTGAGCAGTGTACATCCAGGTGTGTTTCTGATCTGATCTACACATGCTTCAATGATTTCCTGATTTCTACCTTCACTGATGTTTGGAATGCTTTCGATAATCTTTGCCATTTTTAGAGTCCTCCTTCGATTTCTGCATAAAGCTTTTTAGCGATTTCTTCGCCTTTAACTACCATTTCTTCGCCTTTAGCCTGATATTCAGCTGCCAGTGCTTCATCTTTAACTCCCGGCAGATTAATCTTAACGTTGAGCCATGCACCCTTCATGCAAGTCATCAGGTTGAGTACCGCTACTCCCAGGTCACTTGCTGTGTTAGGATTTGTGTTTCCAACCAGCTGTTCTGCCAGTTCCAGCCCTTCAGCTGCCATCTTCATTACGCTGAAAGGAACTTTTGTAGCTTCCAGTGTACCGTCATCGATCGCCTTTCTTCTTGCAGCTTTTTCTTCATCAGTTTCCTTAGGCATCTTGAAAGCATTGGCAACCAGGTTGTATGCTTCAGTATCTTTGTCAACGCCTTCTGCAAAACCTCTGTACAGCAGGTCAGCCTTAACCTTTGCTACTTTGCAAGTATCGTGGTACTCTTCGTACTTAGCCTTGCTTGTAGTCAGGTCGCATACCATTCCCATCAGTGCTGCTGCCTGAGCTCCTGCCAGTGCACTTACTGAACCGCCACCTGGTGCCGGTGCGTCAGAAAGAAGAATGTCTAAGTATTCTTTTACTTTAAGATCTATCAGTTTCATTTTACTATTTCTCCTTTTTTAATTACTGTCTGTGCTAAGTTGGATCCGAATCTGTAGCAAAGCATTTCCATATCAGGTGCGTTCCAAATTACCAGGTCCGCCTGTTTGCCTTCTTCAAGAGTACCAACTACATCGCCTCTGTTAATAGCGCATGCCGGATTGATTGTTACAGCTGTAAGGATTTCTTCCGGAGTCATCTTGTATCTCAGATACCCCAGGTTAATCGCCAGCTGCAGATTCAATGATGGGCATGATCCCGGATTGAAGTCACTTGCAATACATACCGGAATTCCCTTTTCGATCATTGTTCTGGCCGGCGCAAATGTCTTGCCCAGATAGAATGATGTCGCAGGAAGGAGCATTGCTGTTGTGCCACCTTCTGCCATAGAATCCATGCCTTCTTCTCCTGCTGCGATGAGATGTTCTGCTGAAACAGCTTCCAGCTCTCCTGCCAGTTTTGATCCACCAATATCTTCGATTTCATCTGCATGAATTTTCAGTTCAAAGCCTTGTGTTCTTGCAGCTTCCAAATATTTCTTGCTCTGTGTTGAGTCAAATACTGAGTCTTCACAAAAAACATCGCAGAATTCAGCCAGACCGCGCTTTCTGATTTCAGGGAGAACTTCTTCACACATCATATCGATATACTCGTCGCCTCTTCCTTCATATTCAGGCGGGATAGCATGTGCTCCCATGAATGTAGGAACCACATCCGCTTTATGCTCTTCGCCGAGCTTTTTAATAACTTCCAGCATCTTGATCTCGTTTTCCATATCGAGACCATAACCGCTCTTAGCTTCGCAAGTAGTGATACCAAAGCCGAGCATTTCATCAAGGAAGGCTGCACTCTTTTCATAAAGTTCTTCAAAAGTCGCTTCTCTTGTTTTTCTTACAGTATCGAGAATTCCACCTCCGGCTCTGAGGATATCGAGATATCCTGCTCCCGCCAGCTTCAATGGAATTTCGTTCTGTCTGTATCCGCCGAATACAAGGTGAGTATGTCCATCAACCAGACCCGGTGTCACCAGTTTTCCTTCAGCATCAATCACTTGATCAAAGTCACCTTCCGGCAGTTTGCCGCCTTCGGTGATTTCTTTGATGATACCATCTTCCACAGCGATTGCAGCATTGATCTGTTTAACGTTCTGACCCTGCTTGCTACCTCTGTGGCTGTAGCTGCCTGTTGGTGTCTGCAGGCAGCCTATATTTTTAATTAATAATCTCATTTTATAATCCTTTTTCTTGCTGCTCACGGCAGCGTTTCCTTATTTAACGAACTTTGATACTACTTCTTCTACGAGAGCATCGTCTGCAACGTAAGGGATAGTGATGTGTCCCTGTCCTGCGTAGTTCTTGTTGTATTCAACTGAAGTTGACAGAGCGTTTTCATTTCTTGCCCAGTTTCTTCTGGCAACGCCGCCCATTACGTCCCACATCATTGCTGACTTGATAATTTCGTCAATTCTTTCGCTTCCGTCCAGAACCAGACCGAATCCGCCGTTGATTGACTTACCGATTCCTACACCGCCGCCGTTGTGGAGTGCGCACAGTGACATACCTCTTGCTGCATTTCCTGCAAAGCACTGAGTTGCCATGTCAGCCATAACGTTTGAACCGTCCTTAATGTTGGAAGTTTCTCTGAATGGGGAGTCAGTTCCGCTTACGTCGTGGTGGTCTCTTCCAAGCATAATAGGGCCAACCTTGCCTTCTCTTACCATTTCGTTGAACTTGAGAGCTATTCTTGTTCTGCCTTCAGCGTCCTGATATAAGATTCTAGCCTGAGTACCAACAACCATCTTGTTTTCCTTAGCGTCCCTGATGCATACCCAGTTATCTCTATCCTGGAATCTTCTGTTAGGATCGATGCAGTCCATAGCTGCCTTATCTGTAGCATCCAGATCTTCAGGCTTACCTGACAGGCATACCCATCTGAAAGGTCCGTAACCATAGTCGAACAGCATAGGTCCCATGATATCTTCAACGTATGAAGGCCAGATGAATCCGTCCTTTTCATCATAACCGTTCTTAGAGATTTCCTTAACGCCGGCATCGTACATAGCCTTCATGAAGGAGTTACCATAGTCGAAGAAGTAAGTGCCCTTTGCAGTAAGAGCCTTAATAGCCTGATAATGTCTGTGGAGTGTCTTATCGATTTCGATGCAGAACTGATCTCTGTCTTCTGCCAGCATCTTAGTTCTTTCTTCGAAAGTAAGAGTTACAGGACAATATCCTCCGTTGTATACGTTGTGGCATGAAGTCTGGTCTGATAGCAGGTCGATATGGAAATCTTTTTCTACTGCCTTTTCCAGAAGGTCTACGATATTTCCGCAGTATGCGATGGAGATGCTTTCCTTAGCAGCCAGCTTTTCGTTAGCCAGTGCGAATACTTCGTCGATATCGTGAAGCATTACATCTACCCATCCTTGGTTCAGTCTTGTTTCAATTCTTGACTGGTCAACTTCTGCAAAGATACCTACAGCGTTTGCGATGTTAGCAGCCTTAGGCTGTGCACCTGACATTCCGCCGAGGCCTGATGATACGAATGTGTATCCTTCCAAGTCGCCCTGTTCAGGTACACCCAGATATTTTCTTCCTGCGTTGAGGATTGTGTTGAAAGTTCCGTGTACGATTCCCTGAGGTCCGATGTACATCCATCCACCTGCTGTCATCTGTCCGTAGTTAGCTACGCCCATTTCTTCTGCAACTTCCCAGTCTTCTGAGTTGTCGAACATACCGATCATCAGTGCGTTAGTGATGATTACTCTTGGTGCTTCAGGTTTTGATGGAAACAGTCCCAGAGGATGACCTGATTCGATTACCAGAGTCTGATCCTGAGTCAGCTCTTCCAGATACTTCTTGATTAATCTGTACTGAAGCCAGTTCTGGCAAGGCTGACCTGTTTCACCGTATGTAACCAGTTCGTATGGATAAAGAGCGATTTCGAAGTCCAGGTTGTTATCAATCATTACCTGGAAAGCTTTACCTTCGAGGCAGTTGCCCTTGTATTCTTCGATTGGCTTACCATAGATACGTCCTTCAGGTCTGTATCTGTAAGCGTAAACTCTTCCGTATGTTTTCAGTTCTTCCATGAATTCAGGAGCCAGTACTTCGTGCAGTTCTTCAGGAACGTATCTCAATGCGTTCTTCAGAGCTACTTTAGTCTGTTCTTTAGTCAGTCTGAATCCTCTATCCGGAGCTCTTCTGTATCCTTCTTCCATCTTCGGATATTCCGGAAGTACATTGTCCAGCTTGATAGTCATTGCCTGTGATATTGCTTTGTTATCTAACATGTTTAATCCTCCTACAGATTACGATTTATTTAATATCTACTACCTTTTCTACTGCTTCAAGGAAGCTACCGTCCTTAACCATTTCATCGAACTTAACCAGTTCATCGTGCATGATGATATCATTTTCGATAGGTTCTGATACAGTTCTGATGTAATCATATGCTGCCTTTGTTGCAGGTGCTAGCTGGTCAATTCCATTTTCTCCCAATTCCTGTCTCAGCCAAATGCCCTGTGCTGCTGCTGCCAGTTCGATACCCAGAACCTTCTGAGCGTTGTCCAGAACCATAGCTGCAGTTCTTGCGGAAGTTGTACCCATGGATACATGGTCTTCCTGGTTTGCTGATGACGGGATTGAGTCAACACATGCCGGATGGTCATAAACTTTATTTTCTGATGCCATTGATGCTGCCGCATACTGAGCAATCATGAAGCCTGAGCATACTCCGCCGTCCTTAGTAAGGAAAGCAGGAAGTCCTTCTGAAAGTGCAGGATTTACCAGTCTTTCAATTCTTCTTTCTGATACGTTAGCCAGCTCTGAAATAGCCATCTTCAGGAAGTCCATTGTAAGAGCCATTGGCTGTCCGTGGAAGTTTCCGCCACTGATTACTTCATCTTCATCAGGGAATACCAGTGGGTTATCTGTTACTGCATTAATTTCGTTTGCAATCTTTTCGTAAGCATACTTGATAGCGTCTCTTGATGCGCCGTGGATCTGAGGGATACATCTGAGAGTGTATGGGTCCTGAACTTTTGTTGCCTGGAGAGGAAGTGCATTTCCGGATCCTTCCAGAAGAGCCAGCAGATTTTCTGCTACTACCTTCTGACCATCCTGTCCTCTAAGATCATGTACCTTATGATCGTATGCTTTCTTTATAGCGTGAAGCGCTTCTCCTGTCATAGCGCATGCAATATCTGCAACCTTCTGCAGCTTCATTGCATCCCACAGTACGTTCACACCAACTGCTGTCATCATCTGTGTTCCGTTGTTTAGAGCCAGACCTTCTTTCGCAGCAAGCTCTACAGGAGTTATTCCTGCATCTGCCATTGCTACTTTGGCTTCTACTACTTCACCTTTGTAATCTACCTTGCCTTCGCCGATGAGAGCAAGACCGATGTGTGAAAGTGGTGCCAAGTCTCCGGATGCTCCAAGTGATCCCTTTTCAGGAATGATTGGATGTACGCCCTTATTGAGCATATCCACCAATGTCTGTAATGTTGAAAGTCTGATACCGGAGTTACCTCTTGAGAGAGCATTGCATCTGAGAAGCATTGCTGCTCTAACGTAGCTTACCGGATAAGGGTTACCCAGCGCACATGTGTGGCTGATGATAAGATTTCTCTGAAGCTTTGCTGTCTGTTCTTGGTCAATAACAACATTGGCAAACTTACCAAAGCCTGTAGTCAATCCGTAGATGATTGCACCTTCTTCCAGCTTCTTGTCCACATAGTCTCTTGCCTTTTGAACAGCCTTCTTAGCATCTTCAGAAATAACAACTTCCTCGCCATGTCTGCAGACTCTTATAACCTCTTCGATGGTGAGGTCTCTTCCGTTGATAATAATAGCCATTTCCCTTCTCCTTTAATGCGAAACATTAACTGATTTTATGCGATTTAACCTTAATTTCTGATCGCGGTTTTTCATTTGTTATGATATTCAATTATACCTAAATTGCATTGAAATTGCCACTATTTTTTGAAAATTCGAACCATTGTCAAGTGCTAACGCACTAAAGCGTTGAAACTGTATCCGGCTATGTTTTTCCAAATAAAATACCCTCATCTTATCTCTTGATGAGGGTTAATTTACCGCCGCATTGACATCTGTATGCTTCTATCTTTTGCATCACGCATGTAAATCTTTGACGCGGGTATTCTTTGCCGCATTTATCACATTTTATTATGTATTTTATAGCGCCTTCTTTAGGTGGTCTTGGGATTTCTTCCAACCCCATTTCTTCAAACGAGGATACTCTTTTAATGTTATACCCATACGCCTGATTCATCTTCTTAGCGTATGTTTTCCATCTATCGCCATGATCTCTACATCCTCTGCAAGTATGGAGGACTTCATGGGCGATAACTTCCCTAACTTTATCATGACGAGCCTTTAGAATAAATTCGCTTATCTCTATAATATACTTCCCACCTTTGGTGCTACAACAACCAAACCTTCTTTTAGGTCTTGGATTAATATATACCTGTTCGTTAATGTTAACAGGCACAGGGATTTTTAATTCCTGTGCCTCGTTTATAACATCTTTTAAAATTTTATTTATATCTTCTCTAACCATTGAAATTTACCCGTTTCCATCGATTGTTCCATGTGGAACATCTTGATTTATTTAATGCTCTTAAGCATTTCGATTAGTCTTTCCAGTTCTTCCTTACTGTAAAATTCTATCTCTATTTTTCCTTTGTTGCCCTTCTGGTTGAGGGTAACTTTTGTTCCGAGTGCTTCCTTAAGATCTTCTTCTACTCTCTTAATGTTAGCGTTTTTAACAGCTGTTTTTTTCGCCGGTCTTGCCTTTGGCTTTTCTTCTCTTATTATTTTTTCCAGCTGTCTAACTGACCAGGCATGTTTTATAGCATCTTCTGCCAGGCTTATCTGCTTAGCTTCTTCCTCTACTCCTGCGATTGCTTTAGCATGTCCCGCTGATAAGTCTCCCGCAGCCACATATCCTACAACTGCTTCAGGAAGCTTAAGAAGTCTTAAACAATTAGCGATGTAAGGTCTGCTCTTTCCTACACTCTTTGACACTTGTTCTTGAGTTAGGCCGTAAGTATCTATCATCTGTCTTAATCCCTCAGCTTCTTCGATAGGGTTAAGGTCTTCTCTCTGCATATTTTCGATGATAGCCAGCAGCATGTTTTCTTCATCTGTCAGTTCCTTTACGATACATGGAACTTCTTTAATTCCGATCTTTCTTGCAGCTCTCCATCTTCTTTCACCTGCAACTATTTCATAGCCCTTGCCTGATTTTCTCAGAACGATAGGCTGAATAAGACCGTGTTCTTCAATTGATGCTGCTAAGTCTGCCAACTTTTCTTCATCAAAAGTTTTTCTTGGCTGATTACTGTTTGGTTTAATATCATTGATATTAATGTACGCAATCCCACCAATTTCAGGCTCTGCAGCCTTTGTTTCACGTGAAACATCTGCCTTTTCTTTGCTTGCTTCTACGGTAGCTTCCGGCTTCTTTTCTATAGTTACCTCTACATCTCCGAACAGTGCATCAAGCCCTTTACCCAGGCCTCTTTGTTTCTTAGGTGCTGCCATTTACTTTCCCTCCTCGTTGCTCAAAAACTCATCAGCAAAGTCCATATAAGCAATTGCACCTGATGATTTCGGATCGTACTGAATAACAGGCATTCCGAAACTTGGAGCTTCTGCAAGTCTTACGTTTCTAGGAATTACTGTAGTATAAACTTTTTCCTTGAAGTATTTCTTTACTTCTTCTACTACCTGAATGGAAAGGTTGGTTCTTCCATCGAACATGCTAAGGATAACTCCTTCGATTTCAAGTTCAGGATTAAGATTGGTTTTTACGATTTCGATTGTGCTCATTAACTGACTTACACCTTCAAGTGCATAGAATTCACACTGAATTGGAATAAGAACTGAGTCAACTGCAGTAAGGGAATTGATTGTCAGTAATCCCAGTGATGGTGGACAGTCTACGAAGATATAATCGTATTTAGGTCTAAGAATATCAATCGCTCTCTTTAATCTCTTTTCTCTTCCTGTAAGTTCAATCAGTTCAACTTCTGCACCAGCCAGCTGAACACTTGCAGGCATGATGTCAAGATTCTCTATTCCTGTTGGAATTACAGCTTCTTCAGGGTGATAATCATCCTCGATTAAAATTTCGTGCGTTGTTACTTCCAGTTCTCTTTTGGAGATTCCAACACCGCTTGTTGTGTTGCCCTGAGGGTCTATGTCGAGGATTAATACCTTTTTACCTTTGATTGCTAAACATGCTGCTAAATTTATATTGGTAGTAGTCTTGCCTACTCCACCCTTCTGATTGAATATTGCTATTGCTTTTCCCACTGTACTCCTCCTTGTATTGCTATGGTCTTGAGACACATTATAATATATGATTTTATATTTGACTATCGTTTTTACTGTTTTTACAAAAAAATAAATGTTCCACGTGGAACATTGGAACATTTATTTCTTATAGGAGGCGATTATTATTATCACATAACCATTCCCTCAATCCCCTTTGGTATGGTTATGGTAATCTTCATATTATCTCCCTCATCGGTTTGTTCAAATACTGCCCCTTTATCTTTGAGGCCCATATCATTATACGCTTTCTTAAAAGTGTTCATATAAAGCTTATAGCTTATATGCATAATTTTGTTCTTTTCCTTTGCTTTAGTCTCTTTGCAAAGAATATAATCTTCAACTAGTTTCTCAGTCTGTCTAACATTGAAACCATGCTTGATCACTTTGTCTATAATCATCTTGCGTTCTCTATCATCGCCAACCTTCAATAAAGCTCTGGCATGGCGTTCCGTAAGTTTGTTCTCTAAGAGAATCCTCTGTATGTCTTCCGGAAGACTCAAGATTCTCAACTTGTTAGAAATCGTCGACTGATTCTTCCCAAGCTTTTCAGCAAGTTCAACTTGATTAATTCCATATTTTTCCATTAGTTGTTGGTATGCCTTTGCTTCTTCTATATACCCAAGGTTTTCCCTTTGTATATTTTCAACAAGGGCAATCAGGCCTACCTCTTCTTCGCTAGCCTCCTTTATAATAGCAGGAACCCGATCAAGGCCCGCCAACATAGCCGCGCGAAGTCTACGTTCCCCTGCAATCAACATAAATTCGCCATTGAGTTTTTTCTTAAGTAAAAGAGGCTGCAGTATACCGAATTCCTTAATAGAATCCCTTAACTCTAATAATTGCTCCTCTCTAAAAGCTTTACGTGGTTGCTGAGTGTTAGCCGTTATCATGCCAACGGGCACATCTACTACTTTTCTTATAAACATAAATCCACCCCCGTTCACGTTTATGATATCAGCCTGTACACATACAACATAGCATTATCGTAAAACAAAAAGAGCTCTATTTCCCTAAGAAATAGGCTCTTTCGACGGAGTTCCCGCTTTTCTCGGATATTTCGATCCTGTATTTTCTTTCTTATGTATGAACAATAATTTATGTTCAAAAGGAAGTTCATCAAACTGTGGTTTCTCTTCTCTATCAAGAACTCCACCTAAAACCTTAATAGCCTTAGCCGCAGCCTTAACTTCTTCTCCGCAGTCAGGTCCCTTGTACGCGATAAAGGTTCCACCCTTTTTAACGAAAGGAAGACAGTACTCACAAAGAGTACTCATATTAGCAACGGCACGCGAAACACATAAATCAAAGGAATCTCTCATGTCTTTCTTTCTCGCAAGTTCTTCAGCTCTACCATGAACGGCCTTTACATTATGAATACCAAGCTTCTCGCAAAGTTCATTGATTATTTTTATTCTCTTATTGAGAGAATCTATAAGAATGAACTTTTTTTCCGGAAAGGCAATAGCTAAAGGAATTCCGGGAAAACCTCCCCCGGTTCCCACATCTATTACAGTCTTCGCTTCTTTGAATTCATCATAGCCAACGCACAGCAGTGAATCTATATAATGTTTCTTAATAAACTCATCCCTGTCAGTAATGGCAGTTAAGTTGATGAACTGATTTCTTTCAAGAATTTCTTCCATATAGCCAACCAGTTTATCTTCTTTGTCCGGGCTGAAAGAAATA
Source organism: Lentihominibacter sp. (assembly GCA_045638485.1). Lineage (GTDB taxonomy): Bacteria > Bacillota > Clostridia > Peptostreptococcales > Anaerovoracaceae > Lentihominibacter. Next base: position 31,322 of record JAZUBM010000015.1, read on the forward strand.
TTAAGTTTCCTAAAAATTTCTCTAAAATTGTTCATGTGAATCAATTTCCTCTTCTTCTCATTTTTTCAAGGTATACTAGCAGTACATTAATATCAGCAGGTGAAACTCCGGAAATTCTAGAAGCCTGTCCAACAGACAAAGGCTTAAACTGATTCAGCTTCTGTCTTGCTTCAATTCTCAATCCTTCAATTTCATCATAGTCAAATTCCGGAGAAAGCTTCTTATCTTCTAAACGTTTAAACTTTTCAATTTGCTGTTTCTGCTTAGTGATATATCCTTCATATTTAATCTGCACTTCCATCATGGTTTTCTGATGTCTGGAAAGAGCAGGTCTATCGTCATCGATTACTTCCGTAGCATCGTAAGTAATTTCAGGTCTCTTTAAAAGCTCGATCAGTGGAGTAGCTCCTTTAATAGGTGTGCTTCCTTTTTCTTCCAGCAAGCGGTTGGCTTCTTCAGGCTTAACAGTCTTTTTCTTAAGTCTTTCTGTCTCCGCCTCAACAACTGCTTTTTTCTCAAGAAATCTATCATATCTGTCCTGTTTTACCAGTCCAACCTCGTATCCACGATCTGTTAAACGTAAATCTGCGTTGTCCTGTCTTAAAACAAGCCTATATTCCGCTCTGCTGGTCATTATTCTATAAGGCTCATTAGTACCTTTAGTCACTAAATCGTCGATTAGAACGCCAATATAAGCCTCGCTTCTGTCGAGAATGAACTCTTTTTTGCCATTTATCTTGCATACGGCATTAATTCCCGCTATAAGACCCTGTGCTGCAGCCTCTTCATAACCGGAACTTCCATTAAACTGTCCTGCACAAAAGAGATTTTCAATGTGTCTATTTTCAAGAGATAACTTCAAATCAAGCGGGTCAATACAATCATACTCGATAGCATAAGCAGGTCTGACAATCTCAACATTCTCGAGTCCGGCAATAGTTCTGTAGAAATCGACCTGAACATCTTCCGGTAAACTTGAAGACATTCCCTGAATATACATTTCATCAGTATGTAATCCTTCCGGCTCTATGAAAAGCTGGTGTCTTTCTTTATCAGCAAATCTATTAATCTTATCTTCGATAGAAGGACAGTATCTAGGACCAACACCCTCAATCTGTCCACCGAAAAGGGCAGACCTATGGAAGTTCGCTCTAATAACTTTATGAGTTTCTTCATTAGTATATGTAAGCCAGCACTTAACCTGATCTTTCTGCAGATCATCGTTCATGAAGGAGAAAGGCACAATTTCTTCATCACCTTCTTGTGCTTCCATTTTTTCATAATCAAAAGTCTTTGCTAAAGCACGGGCAGGAGTTCCTGTCTTGAATCTTCTCATAGGAAGACCATACTCTCTCAATTTATCTGCCAGTTCCATTGACGGAGCAAGTCCGTTAGGACCACTGTCAAAAGCACTATCTCCTATAAATATTTTTCCGGCAAGGAAAGTTCCCGTAGCAAGAATAACAGCTTTCGCTTCGTACATGGCACCTGTCTTCAGAAGAACACCGTGGGCCTTTCCATCTTCTATCAGGATGTCAATTACTTCTCCCTGCTTAAGATCTAAATTTTCTTCAGCTTCGAGAGTTTTTTTCATTTCTATATGGTACTGATTTTTATCAGCCTGAGCTCTCAGTGAATGAACAGCCGGACCCTTAGCTGTATTGAGCATCTTGCTCTGGATAAAAGTCTTATCTATGTTAAGACCCATTTCTCCACCAAGGGCATCGATTTCTCTAACCAAGTGACCTTTGCCTGTCCCGCCTATTGATGGATTACATGCCATCATTGCCACAGCCTCTAAATTGATACTGAGAAGAAGAGTCTTCTTTCCCATTCTGGCCGCAGCAAGTCCGGCCTCGCATCCGGCGTGGCCTGCACCTACAACTATTACATCATATGTTCCCATTAAAAACTTTTCCATTTAATATAGCCTCCCATGGCTGTAGAAAATTATCAAAAATTATTTACCAAGACAAAATCTAGCAAATACTTCATCTATTATATCATCAGAAACTGTTTCTCCAATGATTTCTCCTAAATATTCATAAGCATTTTTTACATCTACTTCAATAAAGTCAAGAGCCTCCTGCATCTGAGCCATAGACAAAGCGTCCTTTAGAGAATCCCTTCCTTTATTAAGCAATTCGATATGGCGAACATTATTAACCATAAGGCTGTCCTGCTGAGCGATTTCCCCACCATAAACAAGTTCTTCAATATATTCTTCAATTTCATTTATTCCTTCGCCAAGAATAAGTGAAGTTTCAATTACTTCAGCACCCGGAATAAGGTCTTTAACATCATCAGCAGTAAATGCCTGAGTAAGATCACTCTTATTTAAAAGTACCAACGACTTTCTGGTGCCCAAATACTCAGCTATCTGTTTGTCCTCTTCAGAAAGAGGTTGACTTCCATCTAATATAAATATTATAAAGTCTGCATTATTAAATGCTTCCTTTGACTTTTCAATTCCAATTTTTTCAACTACATTATCGGTATTTCTGATTCCGGCAGTATCAACAAGATAAACCGGAATATTTCTGATGCTGATTGCTTCTTCAATAGTGTCTCTAGTCGTACCCGGAATTTCAGTTACAATAGCTCTTGTTTCACGCAGCAATCCATTCATCAAAGAAGACTTACCAACATTAGGTTTTCCTACTATTGCTACTCTGATTCCTTCTCTAATCATACGACCGGAAGACGCTGTAGACAGCAATTTTTCAATCATTTCGCCTATTAACGATATATTTTTTTCCAATTTCTCATATGTCATTTGTTCGATGTCTTCATCCGGATAATCGATGTTAACAGTGATATCTACAAGCAGGTCTAACAGCTTCGCTCTTATCTGAGAAATTTTAGTTGATAAAGTTCCTTCGAGCTGCGACATAGCAACATCAAAACTCTTATCAGTTTTTGCTTTTATAACATCTATAACCGCTTCTGCCTGTGAAAGATCCAAACGTCCATTAAGAAATGCCCTCTTTGTAAATTCCCCCGGTTCGGCAAGACGTGCACCTTTGCGCAAAACAAGAGCAAGAGTCTTTCTAAGAGAAACCATGCTTCCGTGACAATTTATCTCAACGACATCTTCGGCAGTATAAGTCTTAGGACCCTTCATATATACCGCCATTACTTCATCGATAGTCTGATCATTTTCTCTATCGATTATGTGTCCGTATGTCATTCTTCTGCTGATAATTTCTTCATTATTGGAAGCAGGACAAAAAACCTCTTTCATAATATCAAGAGCATTTTCTCCACTTATTCTTATTATTCCTATTCCGCCTTCTCCATACGCCGTAGCTACAGCAGCTATAGTATCTTCCATATCAAATCTCCATTAATTGAAAAAAAAGTCCGCAATTTACTTGCGGACCCTTAATTATTTTTTAAGTTCTATTATAACTCTTCTGTAAGGTTCTTCACCCTCACTTCTAGTAGTGATGTTAGGGTTCTGCTGCAGAGTCGCGTGAATTACCTTTCTTTCATAAGGGTTCATCGGTTCAAGCCTTACATATTTCTTTGTCTTAACAACTTTCGCAGCTAATCTGTTTGCTAACTGTTCAAGTGTCTTCTGTCTCTTAGCTCTGTAGTTTTCTGCATCTACAACAACTTTGACATATTTTTCGCTGTCCTTATTGATAACAAGACTTGTGAGATACTGAATAGCATCAAGTGTCTGACCTCTCTTACCAATAACTGTTCCGGAATCCTTACCATCAATTTCTACATAAACAACTTCGTTGCCTACCTTAGCTTTGAGGTTTAAGGAAAGTCCCATCTTTTCAGTTATTTCTTTAAGGAAATCAAGAGCTGCGTGTTCTTCAATATCAGTAAGTTCATCTTTATTAACAACTTCGATGTTGAGGTTTGTTTCTTTCTGAACTTCTACTTTTTCCTGTTTCTTAACAGCTTCTTTATTTTCTTTCTTAGCCTTATTCTTTTTAGGGCTCTTATTGTCTCTCTGCTCTTTTACTTCTACAGGAGCAGCCTGCTGAGGTTCTTCTACTACCTTCTTCTTTTCTACTCTGACTAAAGCCAGTTTAGATCCTATACCGAAAAAACCTTTAGAAGGTTCTTCTAAAACAGTAACCTCAACTTCTTCTCTGGAGACTTTGAGATCCATCAACGCCAGCTTTACAGCTTCCTCGACGTCGACACCCCACTTTTCTGAATAGTCCATTTAACTTTTCCTCCAAACGATCGAGTGAGATCTATTTTTTCATTTTCTTCTTTGCTTTTTCGATTTCTTTTTCTCTCTTCATCTTCTTTCTGATAGAAGCAAGATGGATGTTGAAGAATATCTGAATGATCTGGCTGACAGCCCAATAAAGAGCAAGTCCGGATGGGAATGCTCTAGCCATCCACAGGATCATGATAGGGAAAATGAACTGCATCATTTTCATCATTCCTGCTGTCTGCTGATTGCTTTCGTTGAGTGCTTTGTTCATAAAGAATGAAATGAAAGTACCAACACCTGCAATGATAGGCAGAATCCATGGATCCGGCTGACTCAAGTCTTCAATCCATAAGAAAGATTCATGGAAAGCAAAGATCATACTGTCATCTGAAATATACTGCATAGGATTTCTCAGCAGTGCGAAAAGTCCCATGATAATTGGCATCTGAATTAACATAGGAAGACATCCACCCATAGGGTTAAATTTTTCTTCCTTATATAATTCAGCCATCTTGATATTCAGAGTTTCTTTATCATTCGCATATTTTTTCTGCAAAGCCTGCATCTTTGGCTGAACGTCCTGCATCTTTGACATGGATTTAGTCTGCTTTATGTATAAAGGATAAATACAAACTTTTACAATTATTGTAAAGATAATAATTGTAATACCATAATCCATGATTAAGTCATACAGAAGACCAAGCAACCATCCCATTGGCTTTGCGATGATTCCGAGTATCGTGTACATTAATTATTTTCCTCCTATTTTAAAGGATCATAACCTCCGGGATTAAAAGGGTGGCATCTTAAAAGCCTTCTTATTCCCAAATATGAACCTTTAAAAAATCCGTACTTTTCCAATGCCTGAATAAAATAAGTAGAACAAGTAGGATAAAATCTGCACGTTGGAGGGAAAAGTGGGGAAATAAATTTCTGATATCCCCTAATAAGTAATATCATGACTTTTTTCATAATAATTACCTTTTCTTTCTTTTATCTTCCATCAGTTTAGATTTTAGTAAAGCATTAACCATAGATTTTTTTACATCATAAGCTTTAACACCGTTTATAGTATTTCGAGCTATAAAGATCAGATCATATCCTATGTTGATATCATCTTTTAAAAACCTATAATTTTCTTTCATAAGCCTTCTGGCTCTATTTCTTTCTACGCTGTTTCCTACTTTTTTGCTTGCTAAAAATGCTATTCTGTTGTATGAGAGATTATTCTTCTTATAAAAGAGTACTATATACTTTTGTCCTATAGACTTACCCTTCTTATATATAGAAGAAAAATCTTCCTTTCTTCTCAGTATATCCTTTTTTAGCATAATGATACCAAATTATACCGGCATAACAAAAAGACCACTCGTTGCGGTCTCTATGCTGATAAAACTTTTCTTCCTCTTTGTCTTGTTCTCTTAAAAACATTTCTACCGTTGTTTGTCTTCATTCTTTTTCTAAAGCCGTGCTCTTTTTTTCTCTGTCTTGTTTTTGGCTGATATGTCATCTTCATAACAAAAATTTCCTCCTTAATTCCTAAATTTAAATTCGCATAAATCTAAATTTCAACTTATGCAATACGCTTTACTATTATACTCCGCACTTTTCCACATGTCAAATGATTTATTCACAGAAATGGCTATTTTTAGCCATTGAACAGGTCTCATCCAATCAAAATTCCAATATATAGTTGATATTGTGTAAACTTTGCACAATTTAATCCACAGATAGTGGATAACTATCAGAAATTTAATTTTTTCAATAATTATTTATAAACTCTTGCCTGTGGATAACTTTATTTGTTATGATAGAAACAGCTTAAAGAAAGAGAAAAAAATAATGAGAAAAAAGATAGAAGAAAAAAAATGGAAAGAAATATTAGATGAAATAAGTGCAAATGTTACAGAAGTTAGTTACAGAACTTGGTTTGCACCTCTTTTTCCATTAGAAATAGATGAAGATGCAGCTGTTATTTATTTCGCATCTTCAAATGATTTTCTGATAGAAGTACTCAATAACCGCTATATTTCAATATTTGAGAGAGCTGTAGAGTCAATATACGGTAAAAAATATAAGGTTATAATTAAAAATAAATCAGAAGAAGAAATAGAGAAAGCAATAAAAGGAGATGAAGTTGCAGAACCTCAACCTAAAAGAGAACTAGAAGGTGAGTTTAGAGAGGAATATTTCTTAAATCCAAGATACAACTTTGATAACTTCATTGTAGGAGGAAATAATAACTACGCACATGCTGTAGCATTGGCTGTAGCTGAATCACCGGCAGTAGTTTATAACCCTCTATTTATATATGGAGGATCCGGGCTTGGTAAAACTCATTTGATGCATGCAATAGGACATTACATATTAGAACATAACCCTTCATTAAAAGTATTATATGTTTCATCAGAAATGTTTACATCAGAGCTCATTAAAGCATTGCAAGATAATAAAAATAAAAATGCTAAAATGAGAGCTTTTAATAATAAGTATAGAAATGTAGATGTTCTTCTTATAGACGATATTCAATTCATCGAAGGTAAAGATGCAACTCAGTTGGAATTCTTCCATACATTTAATGCACTTTATGATTTTAAAAAACAGATAGTAATTTCAAGTGACAGACATCCAAGTAAACTTACAGACTTAGATGATAGATTAAGATCAAGATTCCAATGGAATATAGTGGCTGACATTCAACCACCTGATTTCGAAACAAGAGTAGCTATCTTAAGAAATAAAACAGAACAAGAAAAAGTAGAAATAGATGATGATGTTCTGGAAGTAATTGACCTTATAGCTGAAAAAGTTAAGTTCAATATAAGAGAGTTAGAAAGTGCACTCACCAGAATTATCAGTTATTCCAAGATATTTAATGAAAAAATCACTGTTAAATTTGCCAGAAAAAATCTTAATGATATTTTCTCAACAAGTGATTTCAACATAACTTGCGAATCTATTAAAAAGACAGTTTGTAAGAAATACAATATAAAGATATCTGATATGGAATCAGCTAAGAGAAAAAGAGAATTTTCCGTACCAAGACAAATAGCAATGTATCTTTGCAGAGAACTTACAGACTCATCTCTTCCTAAAATTGGAGAATCATTCGGAGGAAGAGATCATACAACAGTTCTTCACGCATACGAAAAAATTTCTAACGAAATAAAAACTAACAGTGTGCTTGCTGAAGAAGTAAAAGAGCTCAAAAAAGAGATTCAATAATTATTAACACCGACTGTTAATAAAAAAAACAAGTTATCAACAGATTTTAAATAACAAAAAAACAAGTAATTTAAAGGCTTAGATAAGTTATCAACAGAATTCACAGCCCTTATTACTATTACTACTAACTAATATATAAAAGAAAATAAATTCTTTTTTTTCGATTTGGAGGTTAATATGAAATTTACATGCAGCCAGCAAGTCTTAGCAAAGGCTCTTAACACAGTTTCAAAAGCAGTATCAACAAGAACAACATTACCAATCTTAAAAGGTATATTAATAGAAGCTAAATCAGATGGTACATTAATACTTACAGCATCAGATTTAGAAATAAGTATTCAGAAAAAAGTAGATGCAGTAGTTGAAGAAGAAGGATCTGCTGTAGTAATGTCTAAACTCTTTGGAGATATAATAAGAAAACTTCCAAACGAAGATATATCTATAGAAGAAACTGAAGAAAATAATATTCTCATCAAAACAAACTCATCAGAGTTTACTGTAATGAGTTTACCGGTTGATGAATTTCCTAAAATAGGAGAAAAAGAAAATAATGTTGAAACACTTTCATTCAACAGAGATATCTTTAAAGATATGGTTAGAAAAACAGCTTTTGCTGCATCAATAGATGAATCAAAAGGAATATTGGTAGGAATTCTAACTGAAATAAATGAAGATAGTGTAAACATGGTTTCACTTGATGGCTTTAGACTTGCATTATCAAAAGAAGATATGAATAGTGCAAATCAGTGCAAATTTATTATTTCAGCAAAAATTATGAACGAAATAAGTAAGATAGTATCTGATGATGATTCAGATTCAGATATTAATATTTCATTAGGTCAGAAAAAAGCAGTATTTACTATCGGAAGTACTGAAGTAGTTCTGCGTCTTATGGAAGGTGAATTTATTAAATACAGAGATATTATTCCTTCAGATGGAACAATCAAAGTAGTAATAGGAAAAGACATTCTTCTGGAAAGTATAGAAAGAGCTTCACTTCTTGCAAAAGAAGGTAAAAACAATCTTATTAAAATGACAATAAAAAATAATCTTCTTACTGTAACATCAAGATCAGAAGAAGGTAACGTAAAAGAAGAAATAGTAATGGAAAAAACAGGAGATGATCTTGAAATAGGATTTAACTCCAAATTTGTAATGGATGTTCTTAAAGTAATTGATGATGAAGAAATATCAATGGTATTTAAAACAGGAACATCACCATGTGTTGTAAGACCGGTAGAAGGAGATGCATTTGAATATCTTATTTTACCTGTAAGAATACCTTCAATGTAATAATATGTATATAAAAGAAATAGAATTAAAAGATTTTAGAAATTATAATGAAATAAGAGTATCCTTCAGCGAGAATGTTAATATATTTCTCGGAAATAATGCTCAGGGAAAAACTAATCTCCTGGAGGGTATTTATTTGAATGCAATGGCAAAATCCTTTAAAACAACTAAGGATAAGGAACTTATAAGATTTGGAGAAGAATTTTGTAAGATAAAAACCATTGCTTTTTTTGATGATGAGGATCATACGACTGAAATTGTTATAAATAAAGAAGGAAAAAAAGGTGTAAAAATAGATGGAGTTAAAATTAAAAGAACTTCAGAACTTCTTGAAAGAATATTTATAATAATTTTTTCACCTGAAGATTTAAAAATTGTAAAAGATGAACCGGAAAAAAGAAGAAAATTCATTGATAGAGAATTATGCCAAATTAAACCTGGGTATTATAACGATTTATATAATTATAAAAGAGTTCTCAAACAGCGAAATACATATTTAAAAGAAAATAAAGTAGAAAATTCTATTCTTGATATTTGGGATATTGAGCTTGCCAAATATGGAAGCAGAGTAGTAAATAGAAGAAATGAATTTATAAAAAGAATTAATGAAATAAGTAAAGATATACATGATAAAATTTCCGGAGGTAAAGAAAATCTGGAATTAATATATGAACCAAATGTTAAATCCTTTATAATGGAAAATCCTGAAGAATTCTTTTATGAAATATTAGTTAAAAACAGAAATGACGATATAAGAAACAGAACTACCGGAAAAGGTCCACACAAAGATGATTTAAATATATCTGCAGATGGAATAGATTTAAGAAAATTCGGATCTCAAGGCCAGCAAAGAACTGCCGCATTATCACTGAAATTATCTGAAATCAAATTAATAGAAGAAGAAATGGGCGAAAAACCTATTCTACTTCTTGATGATGTATTATCTGAACTTGATAATGACAGACAAAATTACTTAATACATTCCTTAGGTGGAAATCAGTTATTCATAACGACCACAGATATTTCAGGAAAAGTAGCAAGACAGCTACCTGAAGGTAAAGTATTTAAAATTACGTCGGGACAGATAGAAATAGAAATATAAAAAAAAGCAGGATATATATACTGCTTTTTTTATTAAATAATAGTATTCTTATTTTTTCCAATGATCCATAAAATATGTGAATGTTGATCTGTAAAGACCTCTTTCAAAGAGGTTATCACTATCTTCACTGATTTCATCATAATCTTTCTGAAGAATAATACCTACATAGTTTTTCATAAGTCCATAATAAACCTGAACCGATCTAGGCACATCCATACCAGGCCAAGCATTGCAGCTTACTGTAACTCTTCTGTTGGTAGTATCGATTTTATCAGCGATATCATCATACCCAGGATCGTCCGGATAAATTACTGTATGACCGGGCTCACCTGTAATTGTACCTTCAACACCCTTTACCAGTGGAGGATCCACCAAGAAATCATATCTATCTGCACAAATATCAAGGATTACTGCATCTTCAGGAAGCAGGCCAACTTGTCTGTTGGTCATAACGTACTGAGTTTCGTCTTTTCTCTGAGTAGCATCCACAACAATATGACATTCCTTAATGATGGAATCAAACAACTCAGGATGACCTGTAATAGTACGAGTACAAATTATAGGAAGTATTCCGGGTATATTCTTACCAAGAAATTCACGGTCGCTTAAAATTTCCAAAGATCTTATACAGTTCTGACCTACACCGCCAACACCCATAACCAGTGCCTTAATAGGACCTCTGTCTTCAGAGTAAAAGTCGGAATAAGTTTCTTTAAGAGCTTCAACTGCTGCCTGACATCCATTGAATGCAGTACCGAAATAGTCTGCGAAAATTCTAAGTCCGCTGTCATCTACAATATGGTCCATGGCAAAAGCTTTAATTTTTTTTCTGGCAAGGACTTCACGAACCTTAGGACGAGTCGCATAGTGAAGCATAGTGAAATAAACTGATTCATCCCTAAGCATTTCTAAATCTTCAGGCTCAGGATTCTTAAGGATCATAGTAATGTCCTTACCGAAGGATTCTTCTCTTGATACAAAGTGCACTTTGCTTGAAGTTTTAAGATAATCCTCGGCGGTATAACCAAGTCTTTCTCCGTATCCTTCTTCGAGATAAAATTCTACATTTTCATATCTATCCATGAAAGCGAACAACTCCGGAATAAAATCTCTACTGTCTCCGGAAAAATTTCTGATCATTGGGAAACCCACTGTCTTTATCATATGCAGCCTCCTATAAAATTACTAAAATTATGATAATATTTTAACATATAGTAAAGAGTAAATAAACACCCTAAAAAGTTACTAAATGCAGTATTTATAAGTAAAAAATAGTATTTGCAAAAAACAGTAAAAAAAGCAGGGGTATACCCCTATAAAAAACTCCACTTTTTTCGTGAAAAAACGACGATTTAAGGGATTTTTCTTATATAAATCAAGAAAAAAATCAAAACACTCTTATTTCGTTGTAAAATAAGGAAATTTATGCTACAATATATAGTGTATGCGTATAACCAAAAAAGGAGAGGTAAAAATGGCGAAAGAGGAAAAAATCCAGCAGTATGGTGCCGAGCAGATACAAGTTCTGGAAGGTCTTGAAGCAGTTCGTAAAAGACCCGGTATGTATATCGGTAGTACGGGCGTAAGAGGACTTCATCATCTTGTATATGAAGTAGTAGATAACAGTATTGACGAAGCACTTGCCGGATATTGTAAAACTATCAAAGTAAATATACACAAAGATAATTCAATCACCGTAGAGGATGATGGTAGAGGTATGCCTGTAGACAATCATCCTAAACTTGGAATACCTGCAGTAGAAGTAATTCATACTGTACTTCATGCCGGCGGTAAGTTCGGTGGTGGAGGATATAAGGTATCCGGTGGTCTTCATGGGGTAGGTGCATCAGTAGTAAATGCACTTTCCACAAGAATGGAAGTTGAAGTTAAAAGAAACGGTAAAATATATAAGCAGGCTTATGAAAGAGGCAAGACAGTAATGCCTCTGGAAGAAATAGGCAATGCTAGAAAAACAGGATCCAAGAGTACATTCTGGCCGGACCCTGAAATTTTTGATGTCACTGAATATGATTATGAAACTCTCGAAAGAAGACTGAGAGAAATGGCTTTCCTTAATAAAGGAATCAAAATTACTCTCAAGGACGAAAGAGATGGAAAGAAAAAAGAAGAAGACTTCTATTATGAAGGTGGTATCAAAGAATTCGTTAAACACCTCAATACAAACAAAGAACCTCTCCATGCAGATATAGTTTATTTCGAAGTTAAAGATAAGACACGTGAAGTGGAAGTAGCTCTTCAGTATACCGATAGATATAATGAAATGATGCTTTCATACGCTAATAATATCAACACTACAGAGGGCGGTTTCCACATGGTTGGCCTTAAGACAGCTCTCACAAGAACTATCAATGATTATGCCAGAAAAGCTAAGTTACTGAAAGAAAGCGACGATGCACTTTCCGGCGAAGATGTAAGAGAAGGTCTTACCGCTATCGTTTCTGTAAAGCTCACTGAGCCGCAGTTTGAAGGTCAGACTAAGACTAAGCTGGGTAACAGTGATATGAGAGGCTTCGTAGAAACTGCCACCGCAGAAAATATGATGTACTTCTTAGAAGAGAATCCTACTCAGGCAAAAATAATCATCGAAAAGTGCTTAAGAGCTGCAAGAGCCAGAGAAGCTGCAAGAAAAGCAAGAGACCTGACAAGAAGAAAAGGAGTTCTCGATGGAACTTCACTTCCGGGCAAGCTGGCAGACTGCTCAGAAAAAGATCCGGCGATCTCAGAAATCTTCTTAGTCGAAGGGGATTCCGCGGGTGGTACAGCTATCAATGGTAGAGATAGAAAGAGACAGGCAATCCTGCCACTGAGAGGTAAGATCCTCAACGTAGAAAAAGCAAGATTAGATAAAATCTTAAATTCAGATGAAATCAAGAACATGATTACTGCATTCGGTTGTGGAATCGGCGATGATTTCAACATTGAAAAGTTAAGATATAACAAAATTATAATCATGACCGATGCCGACGTCGATGGAGCACATATCAGAACATTGCTTCTGACATTCTTCTACAGATATATGCAGCCGCTTATTGAAGGCGGACATGTATATGCTGCTCAGCCACCTCTGTTCATGGTAAAGAAGGGAAAGGAAGTTTATTACACTTACTCCGATGCAGAACAGGAAAAATTACTGGCTTCATTGGCGGATAAACCGGGCAAGGCTGAAATTCAGCGTTATAAGGGTCTTGGTGAAATGGATGAAGATCAGCTGTGGGATACAACAATGAATTTCGAGACAAGAACTCTGGTTCAGATTACGCTTGATGATGTAGCTGCAGCAGATGAGATTTTCACAACTCTGATGGGAGATAAAGTTCCACCGAGAAGACAGTTTATTGAAGAAAATGCGACTTACGCAACTCTGGATATTTAAGGGGGTAAAACGTGGCAAATTTACTTGAAGACCAGAAAATGGTCCAACATGATATATACAAGGAAATGAAAACTTCCTATATAGACTATGCCATGAGCGTAATTGTAGGAAGAGCTCTTCCGGATGTACGAGACGGTTTGAAGCCGGTTCACAGAAGAATTCTTTATGGTATGAGCGGTCTGGGAATTACTCCGGACAAGCCATTCAAGAAATCTGCTCGTATCGTCGGGGAAGTAATGGGTAAATATCACCCTCATGGTGACAGCTCCATTTATGATGCGATGGTAAGATTGGCTCAGCCATTCTCCACAAGATATATGCTGGTTGACGGGCATGGTAATTTCGGTTCCATAGATGGTCACGGCGCCGCAGCAATGCGTTATACAGAAGCAAGAATGACTCCTTTCGCACTGCAGATGCTCCGCGATATTGAAAAAGAAACTGTGGATTTCATGCCAAACTTCGATGAAGAAGAAATGGAGCCAACAGTACTGCCGGCTAGAATCCCTAACTTATTGGTTAACGGTAGTAACGGTATTGCAGTTGGTATGGCAACTTCAATTCCACCGCACAACTTAAACGAAGTTATCGATGCATGTGTAAAAATGATCGATGATAGAGATGCGACAGTTGATGACCTTATCAAAATAGTCAAGGGTCCTGACTTCCCAACAGGCGCTATGATTATGGGTAAGGGCAATATTAAAAATGCTTATAAAACAGGACAGGGAAAAGTAATAGTAAGATCTAAAACTCTGATTGAAGAAGCAAGCAGAGGCAAAATGCAGATCGTAGTTACCGAAATTCCTTATCAGGTTAATAAGGCAAGACTGATCGAAAAAATTGCTGAGCTGGTTAAGGATAAGAGGGTCGAAGGTATCACTGATATTAGAGATGAATCCTCTAGCCGTGGCGGTATGCGTATCGTTATCGAGCTGAAGAAGGAAGCAAATCCTCAGATTATCCTCAATAGACTTTTCAAGCATACTCAGTTGCAGGAAAGCTATAGCATGATTATGATTGCTCTGGTTAATGGTCAGCCGAAGCTTTTAAACCTGTATCAGATTTTAGAAGAATACTTAAAGCATCAGTTCGACGTTGTAACAAGAAGAACTAAGTATGACCTCAAGAAAGCAGAAGCAAGAGCTCACATCTTAGAAGGATTAAGAATCGCTTTGGATAATATTGATGAAATTATTAAAATTATCCGTACAAGCTACAACGATGCTAAAGAAAGACTGATGGAAAGATTCGGGCTTTCCGAAATCCAGGCTCAGGCTATTCTCGACATGAGACTTGCCAGACTGCAGGGTTTGGAAAGAGAAAAAATAGAAAACGAATATGCTGAACTGATGAAGAAGATCGCTTATTACAAAGAATTGCTGGGAGACAGCGATAAGATGATGGGTGTAATTAAAGACGAACTTCTGGAAATCAAGGATAAATACGGAGATAAGAGAAGAACTGAAATCAAGGCAGATGCGCAGGAAATCGATGAAGAAGATTTGATTCAGGAAAAACAGGTTGCTGTTACTCTTACTCACCTCGGATACCTGAAGAGAATTCCGGCCGATACTTACAAAACTCAGAGAAGAGGCGGCAAGGGAATAACAGGTCTCACCACAAGAGAAAACGATTTCGTAACAAGCCTTATCATGACTTCAACTCATGATAATCTGATGTTCTTTACTAATACAGGTAAGGCACATAAGATTAAGGCATACGAAATTCCTGAAGCAACAAGAACAGCTAAGGGAACTCCTGCTATCAATTTCCTGAACCTGATGCAGAGAGAAAGAATTACTACAATTATTCCATTTAAGGAATTCAGCGACGATACTTATCTCATCGCAGTTACTAAGGATGGTACAATTAAGAAGACGGCAATTTCACAGTTTGATACCAACAGAAAAACAGGACTCATCGCTATCAACCTTAAAGATGGAGACGAACTGGTTGGAATCAAGCAGACAAGTGGCAATGATAACGTTATCATCATTACTAAGAACGGTAAATGTATCAGCTTCTCAGAAGACGATGTTCGCCCAATGGGAAGAATTGCCGGCGGCGTAAGAGCTATCAAGCTGGAAGATGATGATGAAGTAGTATCAATGGAACTTGTTCAGCCGGGTGAAGAACTGTTAGTAGTAACAGAAAAGGGCTTCGGCAAGAGAACCCCTGTTGAAGAATACAAGATCCAGGCTAGAGGCGGTAAGGGTCTGCTGACTTATGACAAGGCTAAGTTCAAGAAGACCGGTAAGCTGGTTGGTGCTACAGTAGTAGATGATGATGATGAAGTTTTGATGATAAACTCTGAAGGCGTTATTATCAGAATTAAGGCCAGCGAAGTTTCTAAGCTGGGTAGAGCAACTCAGGGTGTTAAGATTATGCGTACAGATGATGAAATCGAAATCATCTCTATCGCTAAAGTAATCAAAGAAGACGAAGATGCTGAGGATGAAAGCCAGGCTAAGAAATCCAATAAAAAAGAAGAAGCGGAACAGACAACGCTTGATATCTAATAAAAAATAGCCGCAGAAATATATTAAGAGGAGACTAAATATGAAACGTGTTTTTTCAGGCGTACAGCCTACAGGAAACATCCATATAGGAAACTATTTGGGAGCATTAAAGCAGTTTGTAGAACTGCAGGATGACAACGAATGCCTCTACTGCATCGTTGACCTCCATTCAATCACAGTTCCGCAGGACCCAAAAGAACTCAGAAAGCATATATTAGACGTAGCTGCACTTTACATGGCAGTAGGTATTGACCCTAAGAAGTCAATCATTTTCGTACAGTCAGATGTTCCGGGCCACGCAGAGCTTTCATGGATTCTTACATGCAACTCATATACAGGCGAACTGAGCAGAATGACACAGTTCAAAGACAAGAGCAAGGGAAGAGAATCAGCGCCTACAGGACTTTTCACATATCCTATCCTGATGGCAGCAGATATCCTTCTTTATGATACTGATATCGTTCCTGTTGGAAACGACCAGAAGCAGCACATTGAGCTTTGCAGAGATATCGCTATCAGAGTTAACAACACAGTAAAGAAAAATACTTTCGTTGTTCCTGATGGAAGATTCCTGAAGGCCGGTGCAAGAGTAATGTCACTGGACGATCCTACTTCTAAGATGAGTAAGAGTAACGAAAATGTTCACAGTAGAATTTCGCTGCTGGACGAAGATAACAAAATCAAGAAGTCAATCATGAAGTCAACAACTGACTCAGAAGGAATCATCAGATTTGATATCGAAAACAAGCCTGGCGTAAGTAACCTGCTGAATATCTACAGTGCACTTTCCGGTGAATCTGTAGAAAGTCTGGTTGCTAAGTACGAAGGTAGCGGCTATGGTGACTTCAAAAAAGATCTTGTTGGAATCACTCAGGAAGCTCTGGCTCCTATCAAAGCAAACTTCAATGAAATCAGAGAAAGCCAGGAATTGCTGGATGTTCTTAAAGACGGTGCAGAAAGAGCGGGCGCTATCGCAGAAAGAACAATGAAGAGAGTAAAGGACAACTTCGGTCTGGGCTTCTAGATGTATAAAATAATACATGTAAGTGAGATAACTAAAGACAATTTAAAAAGCTGCGACTTTAATGTCGCAGCTTTTTTGTTATTAAATTAATTTCAAATGGTATTTAAAAGAATTATCTGCTCTGAAGTTCCTTTACTCCGTCAGCAACTATCTTTTCGATCTTTTCAGAGAGTGCTCTTTCTTCTTTTCTATCAAGATTCTTAGTTTCGATCATAGGATGAATAATAATAGTAACTTCTGCAGGTTTAAATGTACCGTGCTCTTCAAAAATCTTATAAGTGCCATCTAAAGAAATAGGAATGATTGGAACGCCCGGCTTAGTTGCGAGTTTAAGAGCACCTTTCTTGAATTCACCCATGTTAGGGCCTTTGCTTCTGGTACCTTCAGGATAAATTGCCATGGAATATCCTTGTTCGATATATTCGATACCTTTATTGATTGCTTTAAGTGAAGCACGAGGGTCATCTCTTTCGATAAAAACGCTGCGGATTCTTTCAATCCAAGGACCATAGAGAGGTACTTTACCAAGTTCGTCCTTAGCAACGAAGCCAAACTGGAATTTTGTTAAAGCAGCACAGTATGCGATGATATCCCCATATCCCTGATGGTTCCCAACAAAAACTACAGGACCTTTTTCAGGAAGATTTTCATAGCCTTCTACATTAAGCTTGCAGTCAAACATTTCGAAAACCTTTTTACCCCAGAAAGAAGTAGCATTAAGTATATTTTCGCGCTCCATCTCCAGGTCGCCAGTAGCAACACCTTCAGCGATAGCCTTTTTAAATTGATTGAGGTATTTTAAGCAGTATATTAATTTAACAAATCCCGGTATGTTTGCAAATATTTTCATTAGTATTGCCTCCTTAATAGGATATAGTATACCATAATTATCGAAGATATGGGGAAAATAGTGTATAATTAGTCTATGGAAAAGAAAGTAATTAAAATCAAAAAAGTAAATACAATACCACAGGTAAGCATCGCTATCACGTGCTTGGCATTTTTCTTTGCCCTCTGGTTAATGGTTGAGATGGGACACGCGGCGGCGATAGACGATCCTGTAAGACGTGAGATATTTAGCTGGCGCTCCGATTGGCTTACACCGATAATGACAGTAATCACATACTTGGGCAATTGGCAGATTGTAACATTGATATGTCTAATACTTCTAGCTATAAGAAAAACCAGAAAAATCTATGGTGTGCCCCTTTCAATTGGAGCGTTGGGAGTGTCACTTGCAAATAAGGGTATTAAAGCTTTAGTTATGCGCCCGCGTCCGGACGCAGCATACTTTCTTATAGAGCAAGGGGGATGGTCTTTTCCTAGTGGGCATTCCATCACAAGTATGTTTTTTTTCGGAATGGCTATTTGGCTTATTAGAAAGAACGTGCAAAATCGCAAATGCGCCAACGTGCTGACAGCATTATTGGCAATCCCAATGATGCTTATTGGAATAAGCAGAGTATATCTCGGTGTTCATTATCCTACAGATGTATTGGCAGGTTGGAGTTTAGGGATTTTAGCAATAACCATAATAGCAGTAATTATTGAGATATTAGAAAGCAAAAAATAGAACAGTTGCAATAAAAAGTCCGACGGGAAATTCCCATCGGACTTATATATTTCTTAAAACCTTTAAATTGAATTAGAGACCCTTGTTCAGCAGTGAATCATCAGCTTCTCTATCGAAGAAGATGTTTTTGCTATATGCAGACAATGGAATTGCAAAGCATACGTTAACGTTATCTGAGAACAGTCCGCCCATTCTGAGAGCAGCAACGCCGCCTGAGAACAGTACACGGTTGTCAATTCTGTTGTCAGCAGCAACGCCTACAGCTGATCCGATAGCGATACCCAGGTCTACGATATTGAATGCACAGTTAGCACCTGCAGCCTTAGTATTGGAGCAGTTTTCCAGTCCGCACAGTCCGCATCCGTCCAGCAGGATAGGATTGTTGTTAGCCCCGATCAGAACGATGCAGTGGCTCAGCTCGATGGTGTGAGCATCTCTGATGAAGAAATCTACACCTGATTCTTCTCCAATAGCACGGCAATGCTTAGCCAGTTCCATCATTTCTTCTCCGTCGAGCATCAGAGCTTCAACGTTATCATGTCCACATCCCTTAGGTGCTGTAATCGCAGCTGCAACCATCTTCTTACCAACTGCTAAAGCGGCTTCTCTTGATGCGTCTTCTCTCTTATAGATCATGTCTACCTCCTAAATGTTTCAATATGTAAAATGATTATATAATATACGGTGTGAAAAGTACATGTTGTCTTTCATAAAGCTTTACGAAGGATGAATACTTTTCTTCTTCGGTTCCAAAGCACATGAAAGCATGACAACTATCCTCGATATCCTTGGCGCTATTCCATAATTCTTCGCATGTAAGGTCTCCACCCAGGACAATGAGCTCATAAGACTCTATTAAGTCTCTGGACATATCATCGTGGAGGACACCATCGCCACAGCAAACCACAACTCCGTCGGTAGTATTAGCTGTAGATTGATTTTCGGCAGAAGTGTATTCCTCGACGATACTCTTCAATGCTTCATATTCTTTATTTCTATATTCATGCTCACCCATCATCATGCAAATTCGACGGGCGGAACGACCGTCGGTCTTTTCTATTTCTTTATCTAAAACCTTAAGAATATAGCCTTTTTCTTCAGCAAGGGCTTGTGCCTTTTGCATAGTAGGGGCACCGAAAAAACCTGTAACGAAGATAATGTTCTTGTCCATAATAAATGTCCTTTCTTAAAAGAAGCTAGACATATTATATCACAGGATGATAGAATTAATCTAAAGTTATATTAATAAAAGAGGATAGTAATATGGCAAATAAAAAACCGACATTAATAGTTATGGCTGCCGGCATGGGATCCAGATACGGAGGATCCAAGCAGGTAGATAAGATGACAGATGCAGGTGAAATAATACTGGATTTTTCTCTTTATGATGCCATGTTGGCAGGGTTCAACAGAGTAGTGTTTATCATTAGAGAAGAGCATAGAGATGTGTTTAGAGAGCTGGTTGATGAGCGTGCAGGTAAATATTTAGATGTGGAATATGCTTATCAGAAGCTGGAAGATATTCCTGCAGGATATGAAATTCCGGAAGGCAGAGAAAAACCATGGGGAACGTCACACGCAGTTATGTCTGCAAGACATTTGATCGACGGACCTTTCGTGGTAATTAATGCAGATGACTATTACGGACCGGGAGCGTTCTTGAGTCTTTATGAATATTTGATTAACCATGAAGATGGGGAAAAATATGAATTTTGCATGGCCGGATATAAGTTGGAAAATACAGTTACAGAGAACGGTCATGTGGCCAGAGGTGTATGTGAAATAGACGAAGAAGGTTTTCTGAAGCAGGTAACTGAAAGAACTAAGATAGAAAAGCGTCCTGAAGGAATTGCTTTCACAGAAGACGATGGAGAAAGCTGGACAGCTCTTCCTGAAGGTACATTGGTATCCATGAATTTCTGGGGATTTTCTGCAGCAATGATGAAAGAGCTGGAAGGCGGACTTGCAGAATTCCTTGACAAGGCGCTGGCGGAAAACCCAATGAAGGGAGAGTACTTGCTGCCATTTACAGTAGATGCTTTGATTAAGCAGGGCAAAGCTAGAGTGAAAGTGCTCAACTCACCTGATAAATGGTGTGGAGTTACATACAAAGAAGATAAAGAAGAAGTTAAGAACACGCTGGAAGCGATGAAGGATAAGGGTTTTTATCCGGATAAGCTTTGGAAGTAAAAAGAAAAGGGAAGTTTGATGACTTCCCTTTTTTAGTGCTTATAAATTTATTTAAGTTCTTTAAGTTTTTCCAGCTCGGAGTTATGAGTTTTGCTTATTGTTGAGTAGTAGCTAACCATTTTAGAAGCAACCTTATCATCCCAAGTTGAGCTGGCAGCATATCTTTTATTAACTGATGAGATGGTGTTTCCGGAATAAAGACCGGCGCCGGGAGTTAGGTAGTTTCGAGCAAGACCGCGGGCAACTACATCTATCCCTTCCGCTTTAGAATCGAACCTGATATAACCGCCGCCCCAGCCAAACATGTTATTTCCTACTCCGTTAATAGTGCCGTTACCGCTTTCGATGGCTGCGATAGCCATAACGAAGAGGCAGTTGATGCCATAATCTTGTTCAGCTTGCCAAAAGGCTTGCTCAAGACCAACAAGACCGTGTGAAGTGACTTTTTTCAAATCATCAACCGTTACGCCACTAGGTTTGCTGACATCAAGAGACATAACTTGCGATAAGGAATAGGCCGGTATATAGTTTTCGTCCAGAACCTCGTTAACAGCTTGGGTTCTAAGAGCGTCGTCAAGCGCAACAGGCTTAGACTCTGCCACCTTAGCATCGGCTACAGCTTTGCTTGCCGCTGCCGCATTGGAATTGATTTTAGCAGCGCCTCCGAAAATCCCTACTATGAATAATATAATTGAAAGACCTATTATAATCCCCACATATGCCCAAGTTCGTTTAGAAAGTGTACTCAGTGGACCTAGTGAAATTTTAGCGCTTTCCGGTTTCTCCATAAATTACCTCTTTTACTTGAAAATACTTGATTTTTTATATATTATAATTAATGCGTTTAAAAAATACAACCGTTGAAATTTGAAAGGTACGAAACAGCAAATGGTATATTTGGTAAAAACAGTACTTGCACTTCTCATAACAATATTAATGCAGATTTGTGCAGTGAATATAGTTGAATCTACACCTGAAGAAGCTGCGCAGGATTTCTTATCGGCATTAAAAAAGCAGGATCAGACGGTTATGGAAAAGTATATGGACAATGATTATGTGAATTTTCTCTGTAATTCTGAAGGTGACGCTAAGTCCATAGACAAGATCAATGACGCTCTGTTTAAGAACTTCTCATACGAAGTTGAGAAAGTTAAACAAAAGGACGGAGTGGCCGTTGCGAAGGTGGTAATTACCAGCTGCGATTTCAGCAAAGTAATGGATTCATATACAAAGTCTGCCTATGATTATATAATGGACAACCTGTATGAAGATGAAATCGGCAACAAAGAAAAGCTTAACAGCAAATGCATGGAGCTTTACGTAAAAGAAGTAGAAGAGGTTGCTGAAAAAGGAGAGACAGAAGAAAACACTGTAATGATTCCAATGGTAGACAATGGCTATCATGGATGGAACGTAATAATGACTGATGAGCTGATGGAATCCGTACTCGGAGACCTTGAAATGCCCGCACAATAATAAGCCATTATAAATGACTAAAAACTATTTCAAAAAAAGCTTGAATTATTTTTAGAATCATATATAATATATAAGCACGTGTTTTTTGCGTGTATCTCTGCGATGAGAATAAGCTCATCGCCATTTAGTCCATAGGGAGGTGAAAATAATGACAAACTACGAATTAATGTTCATCCTTGATCCTGCATTGGAAGATGACAAAAAGGAAGCTGCTGTAGAAATGGTTAAGGAAATCATCGCTACAGAAGGTGAAGTTGGCAATGTAGACGTTTGGGGAATGAGAAAGCTCGCGTATCCGATCCAGAAGAAGAACGAAGGATACTACGTTGTTGTTGAATTCAAGGCTCAGCCTACTCTGCCAAAGGAACTTGACAGAAGACTGAAGATCGCTGACAGCGTAATGAGACACCTGATCGTTAACAAAGACGAAAAATAAGAAAAGGGGTGCAGTATGAATAATGTAGTACTGATTGGTAGACTGACCAGAGACCCTGAAGTAAGGTATATTTCCGAAAGCCAGATGGCAGTAGCAACATTCACTGTAGCTATTGACAGACCAACAAGAGCCGGTCAGGAAAAGAAAACTGATTTTCCAAGAATCACTGTTTTCGGCAGACAGGCTGAAAACTGCGAAAGATTCCTGGCAAAGGGAAGACTTGTTGGAATCCAGGGTAGGATTCAGACAGGTAGCTATACCGACAAAGACGGCAAAACTGTTTACACAACAGATGTAGTTGCTGACAGAGTAGAATTTTTAGAATGGGGCGATAGAGCTCAGAGCGGTGGAAACCAGTTCCAGAGCAGACCGCAGGCACCGGCAGGCGGAGACATGGGTATTCCTGAAGGATTCCAGGCTATCCAGGACGACGATATTCCATTCTAAGAGAAAGGAGAACATTTAATCATGGAAAACAACAAGAGACGTGGCGGCGGCATGAGAAGAAAAAAGGTATGCCAGTTCTGCGCTGATAAAACTGAAGTAATCGATTACAAAGATGTAGATAAACTGAAGAAGTACGTAACTGAAAGAGGTAAGATCCTGCCTAAGAGAATCACAGGAACTTGCGCTATTCACCAGAGAGAAGTTACTAAGGCTATCAAGAGAGCTAGAATCGTTGCTCTGCTGCCATACGTAGCTGACTAATTCGGTAATCGAATAACGAAAAAACAAAACCCTGAGAAAATGCTCAGGGTTTTTTAATGCCTAAAAAGTTGAAGGAATGGTATAATAGTAACAGATGACAATTTTGAACTTGACGGCATCATAATTCAGAATGTGAGGTGTTTAAGTCATGGTTAAAAAAAGAATAGTAAATAAACCGCCTGAAAAAATGCCGCTCTATTATAAACGTATCAAAGAGTATTTCGATATTATTATGATCCATTCTTCGCTGGCAGGCAAAGCCGACTTGGGATCCAGCCGTAGTGAAAAAGGATATCAGCTTATCGCTGCTTCTGCCAGTCGCCGGATGGCAGAAGCGCTGGGATACAGCGAGGACAAGGCGGAAGCTCTGAGTCTGGCAGTTGGGCAGTTCTTCCCTAAATATGGAAAGGCAGGCATTGAGCCGATAAAAGAATATATTCTAAACAATAAGATAGATTTAGATCCGGACAATCTCGGTGTTGACCTAGTCGAATATGTGATAAACCAACGTCTGCTAGTGGCAGCGGAGTTCGATGAAAAACTGCGTCAGTACTTTGGCGGTGATGACAGTGATCCTGAAGTGCAGATTGTGCGTTTTGTACAGCAGACTATCAAAGATGTGAAAATAGCAGAGAAATATTTTGCCGGAAATCCGGGAGATTTACTTTTCGATGTAAGTCAGGAAATTGTAAAGCTGGCAGGCGAGACCGGGCAGCTTACATCCAGTAGAATCCTTGATGAATATAGACAACAGATTGACGCTTATCAGCCTCCGGTGCTTACAGAGGAGCAGCGGCAGGATGTCTTTACAAAACTTGACAGATACATACATTCTTTCTGTGAAAGGACAGGGGATATGGAGAAGCTCAATGAATCGCGAGAGGCCGCAGTGTTGATATATATGAGGACTGAAGTGTAGCGTCATCGAAAAAATAAAACCCTGAGCAAATGCTCAGGGTTTTTAATACACATTATGATTTATTTAGTAATATCACGCGCTACATATACACCGCTTGCTGATGCATGTGACAGAGAGTGGGTGATTCCGCTGCCGTCTCCGATGATGTATAAGCCCTTATGACGTGATTCCAGCTTTTCGTCAACATCTACTTCCATGTTGTAGAACTTAACTTCAACGCCATACAGCAGAGTATCGTCGTTGGCAGTTCCCGGAGCGACGTTGTTGAGAGCGTAAATCATTTCTACGATTCCGTCCAAAATACGTTTAGGTAGAACAAGACTCAGGTCCCCCGGAGTTGCCTGCAGTGTAGGAGTGATAAATGCCTTCTGCATTCTTGTAGGTGTTGAACGACGTCCTCGGATGAGGTCTCCGAAACGCTGAACAATAACACCGTCACCCAACATATTGCTAAGTCTTGCTATGGATTCTCCGTAGCCATTGGAATCCTTAAAAGGTTCGGAGAAGTGCTTTGCAACCAACAGAGCAAAGTTGGTGTTTTCGGTTTGCAGAGCAGGATCTTCATAACTGTGGCCATTTACGGTAATAATACCGTTAGTGTTTTCATTAACAACAGCACCCTTAGGATTCATGCAGAAAGTACGAACCTTGTCACCGTACTGTTTAGTACGATAAACAATCTTACTTTCATATAATTCATCAGTTAAGTGAGCGAATACAGTTGCAGGTAATTCCACGCGAACACCTATATCTACACGGTTGGACTTTGTTGGAATTTCAAGCTCGTTACATACTCTTTCCATCCATTTGCTGCCGATTCTGCCGACAGAAACGATGCACTTTTCACATTCATAAGAAGCATCGGCGCACTTTACGGAATAACCACCATCGATGACCTCAATAGTCTGAACAGGAGTGTCAAAGAAGAAATCTACTTGGTCCTTTAATTCTCCATAGATGTTTTCAAGTACAACATAATTGATGTCAGTGCCCAGATGACGCACTGAAGCATCCAGCAGATGAAGATCGTGTTGAATACACAAAGTCTTAAAGTGTGAACCTGCAGTTGAATACAGCTTAGTTCCCTCTCCTCCATGCTTCAGGTTGATTTCATCAACATATTTCATCAGGTCTGTTGCCTGCTGCTTGCCGATATACTCGAACAGAGTGCCACCGAAATCATTGGTTATATTATATTTTCCGTCAGAGTATGCTCCTGCACCACCGAAACCACTCATGATAGAACAGCTTTTACATCCAATACAAGTCTTAATCTTATCACCGTCTATTGGGCAATGGCGCTTATCCAAAGCATGACCTGCTTCAAAAACAGCAACTTTCATATCAGGCTTCTGCTGCATCAATTCGTATGCAGCGAATATTCCTCCGGGACCTGCGCCAATTATTATCACATCATATTTCATAGAGATACCTCCAAATTTCGTTTCTAAATATTATTATAACATATTTACAAAAATGAATATAGATTTATGCAGAATTGTTGTTTTTTCAACGCATACCCCAATATCTAGTGGGGAGACAAGCGCTTCGAAATATGTTATAATAACGGTTACGTATAAACACTTTTAGGAGAGACTGGATGTACTTATCGCTAATATTTATTTTAACATTAATAGTGCCATTTGTAGTAATGCCGAAGTATATTCGCGAAGGCATAATTTCACCATATAGAGCAGTGGTAATCTCCATGTTGGGAACAACAATAATGGCTGTTGTGGTATTCATATTTGCAGAAATTTCAGGGGTAGGAGTATACGAGCAGTTATATGAAGCAACTGAATTGATAGCACAGCAGGCATCTACAACTCCTGCTATTGTGGAATCCTTAAACATGGCGGGAATTTCAGAAGCCGAAAGAACAGAGATACTCATGAATGTATACGACCATGGATTGATGAGATTACCGTCAACAATCATATTTATGGCGGCTATCGTATCATATATCGCATATATTATTATGAGCAAAATAATTGGCCGAAAATATGATGTCAAGAAAATGCCGAAGTTCAGAGAATTTACTTTCCCTCACGGTGCAGGAATGGCGATCATGTTGATGTATTTCATCTCATGGGCAATAATGGGCGCAGAAATGGCAGTCGGACAGCCGCTTTATGCTAATATCAATGTGCTTTTCGACTTGGTATTTTCACTCCAAGGGATAGCAGTTGTTTTCATGTTTTTCCACTTCAAAAAGGCTCCGCAGGTTATTAGCGTAATTGTCAGCGGAATTATGTGGTTTACATCCTTCGGTAGGATGTTTCTGGTATTGCTCGGAATGGTGGACCTTTTCTTCGGATTAAGAATAAGAATGGGTGCAAAGGGCAGAAGATTTTAGGAGAAAGCTATGTACGCAGGAAGAATAGAAAAATTACTTGCATATTATTCCATAGTGCCAACTTGCATTATTAACCAGCAAGGTAAAGTTACAAAGGCAAATAGTAGAATTGCCGATGTGTTCAAATACGATGGCATAGTTGGATACGATATATTCGCATTGACAGGAATCAAGTTGCCTGATATTTTGCGTGCAGCCGAAGACGGCAGCTTCGAGGTTGTTAAGCGAAATGATAAGGCGTTCAAAATGCTGGCAGGTTTCATCGGAGAAGGTGAGACTGCTTCTATAATGCTGTACTTCATCGATATCACATCATTCGAAAACCTTAAAGACTTGTACAATGATGATAAAGTATGTATTGCGTTGGTAAACGTTGATAACTTTGATGAACTGATGCTTAGTGCAGGTGGTGACAGAGAACTGGAAATAACCAGTGAAATAGATAAGAGAATCAGAGCTTGGGTTGCCGGTATGGGTGCTGCTGTATCAAGGTACAGAGATCATTTATATGAAGTGGTGCTTACACATAAAAGCTACAAGGGCCTCATCGAAAACAAGTTTGAAATTCTTGATGAAATAAGAACAATAGAAACAGAAACAGAGTTCCCGGCAACTCTCAGTATCGGGATAGGCCTTGGTGGTAAAACTTTGGCAGAGAGTGAAGACTATGCTCAAGAAGCCCTCGACCTGGCACTGGGAAGAGGAGGCGACCAGGCTGTAGTTAAGAATGTAGTAAACTTCGAATACTATGGTGGTAAATCACAGAGTGTAGAAAAAGGATTTAAAGGCAAATCGAGAATCATTGCTCATGCACTTAGACTACTCATGAACCAGTCATCAAAGGTATTTATCATGGGACATAAGAATCCGGATCTCGATAGCTTCGGTGCAGCTCTCGGCATCAATCGAATGACTAAGATTGTAGGCAAGGAATCTTATATAGTCCTCAACAGCTACAACGATACTATGGTAGACATAGTAGAAGATGCGAAGAAGACTGAAGAATACAACTTTATAACTACAGAGAAAGCACTTTCTTTAGCTGATGAAAACTCATTAGTGGTGGTGGTGGACACCCATAGGCCATCGCTGGTTGAATCTATAGAGCTGATAGAAAAAGTTAAGCGTACGGCCGTTATCGACCATCACAGAAGAGCAGAGGATGTATTACCTGATCAGATTCTTTCATACATGGAATCATATGCTTCATCAGCATCGGAACTTGTTGCGGAAGTGGTACAGTACGCTAACGAAAAGAATAAAAAGAAGAAGATTCTTACTAAACTAGAGGCTGACGCACTTCTGGCCGGAATCATGGTAGATACCAATAGATTTGCAGTAAAAGCAGGGGTTCGTACATTTGAAGCGGCTTCATGGCTCAGAAGAGCAGGTGCGGATCTTATCAATGTGCGAAGATATTTCCAAGCAGACTCTGAGACTCTCAGAGTAAAGGCTCTTTGTACAGCAAATGCCAAATTCTACGAAGGCGGCATAGCAATGTCTGTATGCCCTGTGGGAGAAAACATTAACTCACAAGTTATAAATTCTCAGGTCGCAGATGAACTTCTTACTATTAAGGGAATAAAAGCCAGCTTTGTTGCAGGACGCAATGAAAATGGAATGACAGTTGTCAGTGCAAGATCCCTTGGGGATGTCAACGTACAGCTTATTATGGAAAAGTTCGGAGGCGGCGGCCATCTGAACACCGCCGGAGGGCAAACAGAACTTCCGCCGGAAGAAATTCTTGAGCGCATAAAGGAAGCTCTCGATGAACAAATTTTCGTAAAAACTACACATTAGGAGGATATAATAATGGTTGTAATACTTTTAAAGGATGTTAAAGGAACAGGTAAAGCAGGTGAAGTTGTTAAAGTAAACGACGGATATGCTAGAAATATGCTGCTGCCAAAGGGTCTTGCTAAGGAAGCAACTGAAGGAAACGTAAGAAACTTGGAAAAGCAGAAGGCTATCGCAGCAGAAAAGCTGGAAGCTCAGAAAGAAGCTGCTAAGAAGCAGGCTGAAGAAATGTCAAAGATTACAGTAATCGTTAAGACAAAGGGCGGCGAAAACGGCAAGCTCTTCGGATCTATTACATCAAAAGACATTGCAGAAGCTCTGGAAAAGCAGGAAAAAATTAAAGTTGATAAGAAGAAGATTGACCTGGCAAGCCCTATCAAGCAGACAGGCGACTTTGAAGTTACAGTAAAGCTGTTCCCTGAAGTATCAGCAGTTCTTAAGGTAAGCGTAGTAGTTTAGTCTACAGGAGAGACATATGGAAGGTAGAATCCCTCCGCACAGTATAGAAGCGGAAAAATCAGTTTTAGGCGCAGCGCTCCTTTCTAAGGATGCTCTCTTTGACGTGGTAGAAGTTGTAAAGGCAGAAGATTTTTATGATGAAAACCATAAGGAAATCTTCAAGGCAATCTTAGAACTCCACAGAAAAAGCACACCTGTAGATGCCCTTACGGTAGCCGAAGAACTGAAGAAAAGAAACAGTTTAAATATGGTTGGAGGAAGAGCATATATCGCATCCCTTTCTGCTGGGACACCGACTACTTCCAATGCCATGGAATACGGAAAAATCGTAGCAGAAAAAGCATCCATCAGAAAGCTTATAGGAACTGCAGATGACATTGTTGTCAAAGGTTACGAAGGCAGCATGGATGCAGGACAAATTCTCGATTATGCTGAAAGTGGAATTTTCGAGATTTCTCAGAAACGTCAGAAGGGTCAGTATACCCATATTAAAGACGTACTGCTTAATAATATTGAAATTATAGATAAAGCATCAAAACTTGATGGAGGCCTTACAGGAGTAACGACAGGTTTTAAATATCTGGACAATATGACATCCGGGCTGCAGAAGTCAGACCTTATTATTCTGGCGGCGAGACCTGCTATGGGGAAGACTGCCTTTGCACTTTCATTGGCTCTCAATGCGGCAGTAAAAGGCAAAGCCTCAGTAATGATATTCAGTTTGGAAATGTCCAAGGAACAGCTCGGTCAGAGACTTCTTTCTATGGAATCTAAGGTCGATATGCAAACACTAAAGACCGGAAGACTTGAAAGACGCGACTGGGATGACATCAATATCGCACTGGATATTCTATCAAAGGCAAATATACATATCGACGATACTGCCGGAGTCAACATCATGGAGATGAAGAGTAAATGCAGAAGACTTAAAGCAGAAGAAGGTCTCGATCTCGTAGTTATCGACTACTTGCAGCTGATGAATCCTGAAGGTAAATCTGATTCCAGAACCCAGGAAATCTCAGTAATTTCAAGAAACCTCAAGCTTCTTGCCAGAGAACTGGATTGCCCGATTATCGTACTCTCTCAGCTTTCGAGAGCACCGGAACAGAGAACAGACCACAGACCTATGCTGTCTGACCTTAGAGAATCAGGCTCAATCGAGCAGGATGCGGATATTGTAATTTTCCTTTACAGGGATGAATATTATAACGAAGATACAGAAGCTGTCGGAGAATGCGAAGTAATCATAGCCAAGCAGAGAAGTGGTCCTACGGGAACAGTTAAGGTAGCATGGCTTGATAAGCTTACCAAGTTTGTCGATAGTGTTGGCGGTAACAATATACCGAGTATGTAAGCAATTAATTGGAGGATAGATGAGCTTCAAACGTGAGAAAACAAACGATTATTTTCTTCTCGACACAGGAGTGGAAAATATATTCATAAATGAACATATGGCGTCGGCACCGGGGGATTTTGTTAAAGTGTATCTCCTGGCGCTTATGTATGCCAATTTGGAGCTGGACATCACCAACGAAGAGATAGCCAGACACTTGTCTATGGAACACGAGGATGTTCTGAAGGCATGGACATACTGGGAAAAAATCGGCGCTGTCAGAAAGATAAAGAAGAATCCCGAAGACAAGTTTAACTATGACGTTGAATTTGTCATGCTGAAGGAGCAACTCTACGGAAAGAACAATCGCAAGACATACACGGCTGATCAGAATACACATTCACTTATGGCAGACAAAGAAATCAAAGATATGTTTGCGGCCATCGAAAAGCTCACAGGCAGAGTTATCAGCGGAACAGAACTTATGGAAGTTCTATCTTGGATTAATGACTTTGGTGCGACACCGGAAATTATCGTTTACGGATATTCTTACTGCATGCAGAAGAAAAAGAAGGATATCAAATACATAGCAGCGGTAATCAAGGCATGGGCGGCAGAAGGTCTTAGAGACGTTATTTCCGTTGAAAAGTATCTCAGCGAAAATGAGAAAAAGCAATATCTCTATAAAAGAGTATTCCAGGCGTTGGGATTTTCTCGAAACGCAACAGAGGAAGAGCGAAGAATTATGGACACATGGTTTGAAACCATGGAATTTTCATTGGATAAGGTGCTGATGGCATGCAGCAAAACATCGGGCATTACAAATCCAAATATAAATTATGTGAATAAAGTGTTGGTGAATTGGTTTGAAGAACAGAAACCGGGAGGCGCAGGCAGCGGAAGCAATGGCGGCAATGAATTGACCAGCAGTGAAATACTTAGGTATTATGAAATTCTTAGACAGCAAGAAGAGGCGGCTGCAGAAGAAAGACGCAGAGCTGTGTATGATGCTGTTCCTAGAATCAAGGAAATTGAGGATGAAATTATAAACCTCAGTTCAGAAATGTCAAAGATAATAATATCCGATAGAGTTGACAGACAAAGCGCCATGGAAAAATTGAAATCCAAGATGGATTCGATGAACACTGAAAAGGCGTTCCTGCTCACAGATAACGGATTTGAATTAGATCACATGGATGTGAAATACAGGTGTCCGGAATGTAGGGATACCGGAAAACTAGAAACGGGAGAAAAATGTCAATGTTTCGCAGAAGTAACAAGAGAAAAAGTGAACTTGATAACTCAATAAAGGAAAACTCTAAACGAACGGTTGTACAGAAGCCTGAGCAGAATCCTGGTCAGAAATCCGAACAGTCTTCCGGCATGTATGAAAACACCATGAGCAAAGAAGAGTTTATTATGCACAATGAAGACGCAAGAAAAGTCTATGAGGAGATAAAAAGATTGCGTCAGAGTGTTGAAAGTCTCAAGCAGACAGGTGTAGATAAAGTTCCCGAAGAAATCAAAAATTCTCCGGATCAAATACTTCTGAAGGAAACAGAAGACATAGTTGCCGCGAAGCAAGCTGTATTGGAACAGGCTAAAAGGGATTATCTTGCAGAAAAAGCCAGAAAAGTAGAAGCCGCGAAAAAGGAGCAAGAAGCGATAGCACAGCAGCTGAAAGTCATGGAAGCACAGAAACGTGTAGCTATGATTGAAGAAGAGGCGGAAAGAAAGCGTTTAGAAGCAGAAGCCGCTGAGCGCAGAGCAAAAGAAATGACAAGGAAAGCAGCCCTTGACTCTATGGAGGCAGCAAGAAAAGCCAAAGAAGAGGCGGACTTGCTTTCTCAGGAGAAAAAAGCAGTAATTTCTGCAGAAGTGAAAGCTACTGCAGACGAAAAGCCAAATGGGGAAGAAATAAACGCAGAACTTGAACAAGCGAAGAAGCAGCTTCTTATTGCTCAGAAGCTACAAGAAGCAAAACTTGAGAAAATTTCCCAGGCAACTGAAGCGCATACAAATAAGCTGGCAGAGACAAAACAAGAAATTTTAGAGCAACAGCAGGAATTTGTTAAAACAGAACAAAAGGAAGCTGCTGCAATTCTTGATGAGCATAAGGAAGCAAGAATCGAACGTCTTGCAGAAGACGAGAAAGATAAACTTCTCAGAAAGCAGCGCGCTTTGGAAGAAAGAAAGCTGAAAGAGGAACAAGCGAAAGCATTAAAAGCAGAAAAGCTTGCTAAAGCACAGGCACTTAAAGCTGAAAGAATAGCCAAAGCTCAGGCAGAAAAAGAAGAAAAGAGAATAAGAGAAGAAAAGAAAAAAGCGGAGCGTCTCAGAAAAGCAGAAGAAAGAGAACTTCTTAAAAGAGCTAAAAGAGATGCTGCGGCAAGAGCCAGACTGGAAAGACTGCGTCTTGAAGCGAAGAGTCAGGCAGACGCTGAACTTGGTGGCGGTATCGTAAATGTCCAGGGGATGACAATAAACACAGAAATCAAGGAAATTCCGCATATTGCATGGAGAGACTTGTTTAACCTGAAGACTAAAAAGGAAAGACAAGCTGAATCTGCTACCGAAAGACGTAAATTAGCAAGAGAAAGAAGAAGAAGAACAGAACAGGCAAGAAAACTTATAGACTTTTCTTGGAGAAGTCGACTTATAAGATACGAGAAGACCAAGTTCGCCAGAAAGTTCCGCAAGTTTAAAGTTTACTGCGAAAAAAACAAGGTGAAATTATTGACCGTATTTGCCATTATATTGATGGTAGTGGTTGGTACTGCAGGAGTTTTAAACTATTATACTGCATATGCATACTCATATAATGGAAAAACCCTTGGCGTGGTTAAAGAAAAGGACGACGTGCTCCGTATAACAGACCTTGTACAGAACGCTTTAACAGAAGATAAAAACGTTGAAGTTGTCATCGATGCAAGAAGCGATATAAAGTTTGAAAGGGTGACAACTCTGGGCGATGTAGAAGTTGATACTTCCGAAGACGTTCTGAAGAGACTTACATACATGGGAGACCTTAATGTTAAAGCATTTGGTATCTATGTAAACGGACAAAAGGTTGGCGCAGTTGAAAGTGAAGAAATCGCCGCGGAAGTACTCAAGGAAATCAAAGACGGCTATGTTAGCGGCATGGATGGCGCTGAGATAGAAGAGGCCGTATTCATTGAAGACGTAGATGTTAGAAAAGGAAATACCGACTTAAAGGACATTTCCACAAAAGATGAAATGGTTAATATCCTTTGTGCAGACAGAGAGATAGCATCTCTGCATGAGGTTAAAGCAGAAGAAACCATAGCAGACATTGCTAAATTATACTCTTTAGATGAAGAAACTTTGATGGCAGAAAACGAAGGGGTAACTCCGAAGAATCTGACAGTAGGAACAAAGCTCGTAATAAAGAAAAATGCTCCGATTTTAACGGTTAAGATTACGGAGAAAGTTACATATGATAGAGTTGTAGAATATGAGGTACAAAAGAAGGATTCAAAAGAAATCTATGAAGGCTACAGTGAAGTAAAGCAATCCGGGAAGGACGGACTTACTGAAGTCACCTCACGACTTACTATCGTAAACGGAGAGACTGTAGAAGAGGAAGAACTGAAAACAGTAGTTATAAAAGAACCGGTTACAAAGATAGTCTTAATAGGAATAAAGGAAAGACCGCCGTCAGTTGGTTCCGGTAAATATATATGGCCATTTAAATCAGGCTATACATTGACATCCGGATTCAAG
>JAZUBM010000016.1:0-54190 GCA_045638485.1 Lentihominibacter sp.
GCCTTACCGAATTTTATTCAGTCAATATGCGGTGACTATAGCGAAGAGGATACACCTGTTCCCATACCGAACACAGAAGTTAAGCTCTTCAGCGCTGATGATACTTGGTGGGAGACCGCCTGGGAAAGCAGGACGTTGCCGTTTCATAAAACCAGCTTATTATATAGGCTGGTTTTTTATTTTGCTTCATAGTATTATAATGGTACTGGCATAATTATTATGGAGGTGCGTTATGGCAAATGAATTCACTATTAGAAAAGTTCAATTATGTGATGATGATATAAATCTTTCTCTGGAATTTATGAGGAAACTTTCTGAGTATCAAAAAATTGAAAACATTTCCATGTTAAATTCAGAGAATATGATTAATTTTCTAAGCAAGGATAGCTGCGAAGCAGTTTTTGGATATATAGATGATCAGCCTATTGCATTCATGTACTATTACTTCAATTATCCTATTTTGGTTGGTGAAAAATGCATATATATTGATAGTTTGTTTATTGAGGAAAAATATCGAGATAAAGGTATTGGACATAAGATGATCGAGTACATAGCTAATAAGGCTGTAAATGAGGGGTATAAACGCCTTGAGTGGACATGTTTAAATTGGAATGAGCCGGCTATGAATTTCTATGAAAAGTTAGGTGCTACAAGAGCAGATACTATATCTCTTTATAGAGTTCCTTATGATGTTATAGTTGAGCTTGCGGGCAAAACTATGGTATAATATTTTGATATATTTATGTATATAAGAGGAACAAAATATGGGATTAATAAAGTTGATTTTCGTACTGCTTATAGTTCTTCCTGTTGCTATATTTATGCTGGTTTTATTAAGAAAACTTACCGGGGAGTATAATTCAACAATTAGAAAAGAACGTGATATAAAAAGCGGCAAATACGAAAGAGACAGAGAAAGAAAGCGGTTTGAGGCTCAACCTGATTATTTGAAAAACAATCCGCAATACTACGAATATCGAAAAAAATTTGAAGAAAGAAATAAGAAAGAACGGTAATAATCATCATGAAACGAGGATATTTTATTTCCTTTGAGGGCGGAGACGGCTCAGGTAAATCTACACAGATTAAACTTTTAAAAGAATATCTTGAAAATAAAGGGTTTAATGTAATTTTGACTAGAGAACCGGGCGGTACAAATATTGGTGAAAAAATAAGAAATATAATTCTTGACCCTGACAATAAGGAAATGGATTCTATGACAGAAGCTATGCTTTATGCAGCTTCCAGAGCACAACATGTAGCACAAGTTATTAAGCCGGCCGTGGATAGAGGAGACATAGTAATTTGTGATAGATTTGTAGACTCAAGTATTGCTTATCAAGGATATGGCAGAGGTCTTGGAGATAGCATAACTATTATTAATAGTTATGCCGTAGCAGGGTATATGCCGGATTTTACTTTCCTTTTAAAGTTAAAACCTCAAGCAGGTAGCAAAAGAATTGAAGGAAGAGAAAAAGATAGAATTGAATTGGAAGCCGTTGATTTCCATCAAAAAGTGTATGACGGATATGAAGCTTTAGAAAAGACTTATCCTGATCGCATTGTTGGGATAGATGCTACAGGAACAATTGAGGAAATTAAAAATATAATTTCAAAGCATGTAGATGACCTATTAGGTTAACAGCAGGAGCGTTTTTGACATATGCGTTTTAAAGAGCATGAGAATAATAACAATTTAATAGTTAGACTGGATAATGTAGTCAAGGACAATAGGATATCTCATGCCTATATTTTTGAAGGTTCCGGATGTATTGATAAGAAATCTTTTGCGGAAAGTTTCGTAAAAGGAATTCTGTGCAGTAAAGACCTAGGCGAAAATTGCGGAATGTGTAGTAATTGCTCTAAGGTTGATCATGAGAACCATGAAGATATAATATATATTTCAGCAGATGGTGGATCCATTAAAGATGCGGATATTATATCAATGCAGGACAAGCTAAAAACTAAGCCTTTTGGCGAAAGAAATGTTGTAATAATAGAAGATAGCGACACCATGACTTTAAGGGCGCAAAACAGGCTTTTAAAGACTTTAGAAGAGCCTCCGGGCAAGTCGATTATCATTCTTCTTTCTGAAAACATTGAGAACCTCGCACAAACAATTCAGTCCCGATGTGTGAAATATAGGATTAATTATTTTGGCAATGGAAATTATAATTCCATGATAGAAAAAGCTTCAAGAGTAGCTGAAATGACATTAAATAGACAGCCTTTTTTCAAAATTAAAAAGGAAATCGATGATTTGATTGGCAGTAACGAGGAAACAGCAGCTTTTCTTGATGCTCTACAAGTTGTTTATAGGAATATGCTAATGGAAAATACAAAAGGCATTTCTTTATATAAAAATGATATTCTCATCGACAATATACATGCCGTGGAGAAGGCTAGGAAGCAAATAAAAGAGGGAGTTTCACCTGCTTATGCTATTAAGAATTTGCTTCTTTCAATTGGAGGTTAAATAATGGTAAAAATAGTTGGTATAAAATTTAAAGATGCGGGCAAGTTATACTATTTTAGCCCCGGAGAACATAAGGTTGAACTTGGGGAAAATGTTATAGTTGAAACCGCTAGAGGTTTGGAATTCGGAAAAGTTGCTTTAGCGGAAACTGAAGTTAAAGAATCTGAAATAGTGGCGCCTTTGAAGAAAATCATCAGAATCGCCAATGAAAAAGACAAGAAAAAGCATAAGGAAAATTTAGCTAAAAAAGAAGAAGCTATGAAACTTTGTCAGGAAAAAGTTGATGCTCATGGGCTGGAAATGAAGCTTATAGATGTTGAATATACTTTTGACAACAGTAAAGTGGTATTCTATTTTACAGCTGACGGAAGAGTTGATTTTAGAGAACTGGTTAAGGATCTGGCATCTGTATTCAGAATGAGAATCGAACTTAGACAGATTGGTGTCAGAGACGAAGCAAAAATGCTTGGAGGCGTTGGAAATTGCGGAAGAGGACTTTGTTGTAATACATGGCTGTCCGATTTTGAACCCGTTTCAATCAAGATGGCAAAAGTTCAGAATTTATCACTGAATCCAACAAAAATTTCAGGGATCTGTGGCAGACTTATGTGTTGCTTGAAGTTTGAAAACGAAGTTTATACACACCTTAAGAAGGGTATGCCAACAGTTGGTGAAAAGATTAAAACTCCGGACGGAATGGCTGTAGTTACAGATGTAAATATTCTTGAGAATATTATCAAATCAAGATTGATTCTTGAAGAAGGTTCAAAAGAAAAGAATATCGAAGAGAAATTAAGTACTGAAATTTACAGCTATGGCAAGGAAGAAATCAAGCGTGTAAATAAGAAGAATAATAAGAAAAAGGAAGATGACCTTGCTGATTTGGAAGGTGATCTCCTTAAAGAAATTAAAGAATTGATGAAAGACTGATTTTAAACAATAAAGGATTGATTGAAGGCAAAATGGAAAGAATAGAAAATATAGGATTTGGAAATCTAAAGTTAATACAGGATTCTGACCAGTTTTGCTATGGCGTTGATGCAGTAATTTTAGCTGATTTTGCCAACTCAATTTATCAGGGATTCAGGTCTGCCGTTGATCTGGGGACAGGCAATGGTATTATTCCAATGATTTTAAGTCATAAGAATAAGGAAGCTGTAATTACCGGCATTGAAGTACAGGAATGTGCAATTCAATTGGCACGAAGAAGTAGTGCTCTTAATGGATTGGATAATAGAGTTACTTTCGTGAAGGGCGACGTATGCGATATTGATTACTGTATTGAATATATTAACTCATCAAGTGAAGATGGGACTGTAGATTTGGTTACATGCAACCCTCCCTACTTTACTAAAGGAGGAGCAATACCGAATAAAAATGCGGTTAAATTTATCGCCAGACATGAGACTACAGCTGCAATAGAAGACTTCGTGAAGGCTGCAGCAAGATTACTAAAGAAAAACGGACATTTCTTTTTAGTTCATAGACCTTCCAGACTTGTTGATATTTTATATTACTGTAGGAAAAACGGGTTGGAACCAAAAACTCTGAGAATGGTTGTTCCAAAACCATCTGAAGCGCCAAACATTGTTCTTGTACACTGTACAAAGGGCGGTGGAAAGGAACTCACAGTAATGAAGGAATTATCAGTTTATAATGAGAATGGCGATTACAGCAGTGAGATACAAAAAATATACGAGCGTGAAATAACAGATTAAATATGTTTGTATTTATATAAAGTTACAAATGTAAATCGAAGCGATAATACCGGCAACATAAGCGATGAGGCCTGCAGATAATGCATGCCTCATTTTTTTTACTGAGGTTACACCGAAATATAGGGCAAGAACATAGAAAACAGTTTCACAGCTACCGGTCATAACGGCAGCAATGCGTCCGGCTATTGAATCAGGACCGCACTCTTGCATTATCCTTTCTACAACTACGAGTGAACCACTACCGCTTACAGGTCGCAGAACTATTAAAGAAATCAATTCTTTTGGAATATTTAATAGATCGAAAATAGGGGAGACGGTTTTTTCTATGAAATCCATTGCACCTGATGATGTTAAGGCTTCTATTGCTATAAATATTCCTATTATAAATGGTAAAATTTCAACACAGGTGTTTAAGCCTTCTTTAGCGCCTTTGATAAAAACGTCATATATTGGAGTTTTGGTTTTTATGCCATGGATTATTATTAAAGTAATCAAAAGCGGCAAGAATAAAACTGAGAAGATGCTTAAGATGCCGGACATATTACTTCCTTTCTGCTAATTTGCATACCAAGACTGATACAATCATTGAAATTAAACCTGCAAAAATAGAAGGCAGGATAATATCTTCAGGAGATGTGGACCCTAAATCGCTTCTTATCTTAATTATTGTAATTGGAACTAGTTGTATCATTGACATGGAAAGAGCAATAAACATGCACATGGCGTTACTTGCTGTAGTAGATTTATTGTTTTCTTCATCCAAAAGTGTCATAGCTTTTAAAGAAAAAACAGTGGCACTGTTGCCGGCTCCGAAAATATTTGCCATAAAACTCATTAACATAGTTGCAGTTATTTGAGGGTTTGATATTTCGGGAAAAAGGTATTTTATAAGAGGTTTGCTAATAGAAGATAATTTGAATACAAGTCCGGATTCTTCAGCGATTTTCATAAGTCCGCTCCATACAGCCATGATTCCCGCTAGAGCAATTATAAACTCTACAGCTTCTGAGCAACTTACCATTAACCCCTCTGTAAAAGCTGAAATTTTATTATTTATGATAGCGAAAAAAATTCCAATTACTATCATAAAACCCCAAATATAATTCATCATAATTTGATGCTCCTTATAGGTAAAATATTTATAGGGTCTAAAATTATGTTGAAAATATTTCCAATTTGTGTGATAATAAATACGAAATAAGGAGGAATTCGTTATGAATGTAACTATAGATATCAAGATGTTAGCAATTGTAGTTCTTGTTATTGCGCTGGTTGTTCTGATTGTTTACGTAATAAAAGCTCTTAAGAAATTAATCGTAACACTGGATCATGCCAACACTATTCTTGAAGATGTTGAAGTTGTAGCAGAGATTGCTGCAGAAAGAAGCAAAGACATTGATGGAATAATTGACAATGTTTCAACATCTGTTTCTGACATGTCAGAAGCTATTAAAGGCAAGCAGAATATCGTATCTGCAACAAGTTCAGTAGTAAAAGCTATTGCGGCTGTCAAGAATGCTTGGGATAAGAAAGAAGATAAATAATACTGGAAATTATTGATTTATATGGGCGAAAGGAGCAAAAATGAAGGCTACAGGAATTGTAAGAAAAGTTGATGAGCTTGGAAGAATAGTATTACCTATAGAACTTAGAAGAACGCTTAATATAGACATCAAAGACCCACTGGAAATATATGTTGACGGAGAGTCAATTATGCTCAAAAAATACCAGCCTGCATGTGTGTTCTGTGGTAGCTCTGATGATATCAAACAGGTAAAAGGTAAGAACATCTGCGCAGCATGTGTTAAGGAGCTGCAAGATTTATAAAAGCATAAATGCGTCAATTAAAGGAGCAAGTTAATTTGCCCTTTTTTTGCGTTAAAGTATAATTAATTGGCAAGAATAATAGCGAGGAAGAGGCTATTAATATGTTTTGCTCCCCTTATGTGTAAAACTTGTGAAACCTCTTCCTTATCGTATGTATACCTTGAAAATGTGGCGAAAACAAAGTATAATATTTAGGTCATAAATTGAAGGTTTCGGAGGAATAAAGTGGCAAAATTCTTAGTACAAAAAAGTGCACCGCTTAGAGGCGAAGTAAAAATCAGCGGCTCAAAGAATGCTGTGCTTCCTATCATGGCAGCAGCACTTTTAACAGAAGATAAATGTGTTATAAAAGATGCACCGGCACTCAGAGATGTGGAAGTTATGTGTAAGCTTCTTGAGAGTCTGGGAGCAAATGTTGAAAAGAATCTGGAAAACAACAGAGTTACCATTGAGGCATCAGGAGATATTGTATATGAAGCACCTTATGATCTTGTAAAGATGATGAGAGC
Source organism: Lentihominibacter sp. (assembly GCA_045638485.1). Classification (GTDB taxonomy): domain Bacteria; phylum Bacillota; class Clostridia; order Peptostreptococcales; family Anaerovoracaceae; genus Lentihominibacter. The sequence continues at coordinate 6,531 of JAZUBM010000016.1, forward strand.
TTCAATATTAGTTCTCGGTGCTTTGCTTATCAGAACAGGAAGAGCAATAATACATCTTCCGGGTGGATGTGCAATTGGTAAGAGACCTGTAGAACTTCACCTTAAGGGTTTAAGAGCATTAGGTGTAAACATCGATGAAGCTCAGCTCAATAGAGGTATTGTTGATGCCAGCGTAGATAAGCTTGTTGGAAATACGATCTATTTGGACTTCCCTAGTGTTGGAGCTACAGAAGTTATTATCATGACTGCGGCACTGGCTGAAGGCACTACTATTCTTGAAAATGCTGCACAAGAGCCTGAAATCGTTGATTTAGCTAACTTCTTAAATAAGATGGGCGCAAGAATCAAGGGTGCAGGTACTGACACAATCAAGATCGAAGGTGTTAAAAAATTAGGCGGCGTGGCACATCATGTGATTCCTGATAGAATTGAAGCAGGTACTTTCATGGTAGGTGCTGCAATGACAGGCGGAAATGTACTTATTAAAAACATCGTACCGGATCATCTCAAAGCTGTAATTGCTAAGCTAAGAGAATGTGGTGCTTATATACAGATGACGGATGAAGGAATGATCGTAAGAGGTGATATGGGACCTATCAACTCAACAGATATTAAGACATTACCTTATCCAGGATTCCCAACAGATATGCAGTCACCATTCATGGCGCTTCTTACAGTAGCAAAAGGCCCAAGCGTAGTTATTGAAACTGTATTTGAAAACAGATTCATGCATGTTGGTGAGTTCAATAGAATGGGAGCTAACATCAAAACGGATGGAAACTGTGCTATAATCCCGGGAAACAAAGCTCTTACCGGAGCACAAGTTGTTGCAACCGACCTTAGAGCCGGTGCGGCAGTTGTTCTTACAGGGCTTGTTGCCGAAGGAACTACAGAAGTTTCTCAAATTTATCATGTTGATAGAGGATATGAGAATTTTGTACAGAAGCTTAGGGCATTAGGTGCAAACATAATGCGTGTTGAAGAATAATTTAGTAATTTTAGAACCTCAAACTTTGTAAAAAAAGTTTGAGGTTTTTAATTACAATAGTTGACAACAGAGTTAGTCTATGCTAACATAACTGCAGTTAGTGATGACTAATCGTTAAGATTCAGGAGGTAACATGATGGCGCTGAGAGAAGCAGAGGCAGGTAGAGAATATATTATTAGGGACATAAGAACTGACGATACGGAAATGAATGCTTTTTTATTTTCACTTGGTTGCTATACAGGAGAACCAATAACTGTTATAAAGCATCGTAAAAGCGGTTGTGTCGTTTCAATTAAGGATGGAAGATATAACATCGATAATCTGTTAGCATCGGCTATTATGGTATAAGCAGAATGCCTTTATAAATTAATATAATTATAAGGTTTAATTGTGGTGCAATGCACCACTTATATTTTGGAAGCGAGTTAGTCTAGACTACCTCAACACATATATTGTTTCAGGAGGATATAATGAGAATTGCATTAACAGGGAATCCTAATAGTGGCAAAACTACAATGTATAACGTAATTACAGGTAAAAACGAAAAGGTTGGAAATTGGGCAGGCGTTACTGTAGACAAGAAGGAAGGCTTAATTAAGAAAGGATTCTGTGACTGCCAAGAGCAAGTAGTAATTGTCGATCTTCCGGGTGCATATTCAATGTCACCTTTCACTTCAGAGGAAAGCATTACAAGTGCATATGTTAAGAATGAAAAACCAGATGCTATTATTAACATTGTTGATGCGACTAATCTTAGCAGAAGTTTATTTTTTACAACACAATTAATGGAGCTTGGAATTCCTGTTGTGGTAGCACTGAATAAAAGTGATGTTAATGATAAAAATGACACAAAAATAGATGAGAAAGCTCTTTCTGAAAAGCTGGGATGTCCGGTAATTAAGACTGTTTCAATTTCTAATAATGATAAAGGTGTGACTGATGCTGTTAAGAAAGCCATTAGCCTGATAGGTAATGGTCAGAAAGTTCCTTATGAACAAGGAAATATTGACTTGCAGAACAAAGAGGCTGTAGAATTAGAAGACAGGAAGAGATTCGATTTTGTAAATGCTATTGTAAAGCAGGTTGAAACCAGAAAAGTTCTTACAAAGGATACTAACAAACAAGATGCGATAGATTCTGTTCTTACCAATAAATTTGGTGGTATTATTATTTTCGCACTTGTTATGTGGGCTGTATTTGCAATTTCTCAGACTTACATAGGACCTGTAATTGCCGATTGGCTGGTTGGTTGGATAGAAACTTTCCAAGGATGGACAGCAGACCAGCTTGTAAACGCATCACCTTTCATGCAAGCTCTCATTGCAGATGGCATAGTTGGTGGTGTAGGTGCTGTAGTTGGATTTTTACCTTTAGTTATGGTAATGTATTTCCTGCTTGCTCTTCTTGAAGATTGTGGGTATATGGCGCGAGCAAGCGTTGTTTTAGATCCGATTTTCAAAAAGGTAGGCCTTTCCGGAAAATCAGTAATTCCTTTCATCATCGGAACAGGATGTGCGATTCCCGGGGTAATGGCAAGCAGAACTATTAAGAACGAGAGAGAAAGAAGAGCAACAGCGATGCTGACTCCTTTTATGCCATGTGGTGCAAAGCTTCCTGTAATTGCACTTTTTGCAGGAGTCTTTTTTGCTAACGCATCATGGGTTGGACCTTTAATGTATTTCCTGGGAATAGCACTCATTTTACTTGGCGCAGTTCTTGTAAATAAAATCACAGGACATAAATACAGAAAATCATTTTTCATCATTGAGCTGCCGCAGTACAAAATTCCTAGTCTTGGAAGAGCAGTTTACTCAATGTGCGAACGTGCAAAATCATATATAATTAAGGCAGGAACAATTATCCTCGTATGCAATGCCGTTGTTCAGATTATGCAGTCATTTAACTGGCAACTTCAGCTGGTGGAAGAAGGCATGGAAAATACATCAATCCTTGCAACAATCGCTTCTCCATTTGCTATAATCCTTATTCCTCTGGGATTTGGAGCATGGCAGCTTGCAGCAGCTGCAATTACAGGATTTATTGCCAAGGAAAACGTTGTAGGAACATTGGCTGTAGTTTATGGGCTTTCAATGTTCATCGATACTGAAGAATTAGCATTAACAGGCGGAGCAGGTGAGGTTGCTTCCACGATGGGGCTAACTGCAGTAGCTGCTTTGGCATATCTCATGTTCAACTTGTTCACACCGCCATGCTTTGCGGCTATTGGTGCAATGAACTCAGAAATGAAAAGTGCTAAATGGCTGTGGGGAGGAATTGGACTTCAGATGGCTACAGGTTATACAGTTGCGTTCTTGGTATATCAAATCGGTACTTTAATTGTTGAAGGACATGTGGGAACAGGTTTTGTTCCGGGACTTATTGTTATTGCAGTTATAATTGGAATTATTGTTTACTTAATAAAGAAGGCAGAAAGAGAAGAGGTGTAAAATGGCCAATATTATCGCGGCTTTAATAGTGTTAGCCTGTGTAGGCGGTGCCATAGGATATATAATCAAAGCAAAGAAAAAAGGTGTCAAATGCATTGGTTGTCCTGCTGCAGGCCAATGCGCACATAAAAATTCATCAAATTGCAATCATGGTTGTTAATAGACTTCTGTCCCGCTATAGTAGTGGGACAGAATTTTTTTATACCCATATCCTTCATTTGCCATTCCATTGGCTCCATATTGACTCATACCAACCCCGTGACCGGATCCATTTGAAGTAAAAGTGATATTTTTATTTGAAACTTTAACAGAAAAATTAGCAGAATGTAGATCAAGAGCTTCTCTAATCTGTCTACCTGTTAAATATGAATTTCCAACTTGCATTTTTTCAACTCTGTTACCGGAACTCCTTTTTAATATTTTGATAGTACCTTTTGAAACATCTTTTAAATTTAGTGACGAGTCATATTTATTAAGTTTTGCAGTGAAGTCATTTAGTGAAAGGGTAGTTTGTTCGTTTCTATGGGTAGCAGATTCTTCATAAGGACTTTCTACGCTTTTTAAATAGGGAACTGCTGAAGCAAAAACATCTTCGGAGTTTTCGGTTTTGCCGCCACTGGAAGAATGAAATAGTGCTTGCTCAACGAGTTTTCCGTTATAGTAGAGAAGTTGGCTTTTAGTATTCTTTACAGCTGAAATTATTTTTGGCCATTCTGTTTTCATCCAATTGGAACCCTTTACTGTTTTAAGATCCTTTTCGTTTTTATATACTTGGCAGTGTGTCGTGTCACATAAAGGGGCTTGGGGATGCACATTTGAATTTCCAAGGGTTTTGGCATTCATAAATTTTGCAGTTGAGTAAGTTCTTGCAGCGACTGCCTGTGCTTTTAGTGCCTCTGAATGAAAGGTCGAAGGCATTTCGCAAGCAACGACCCCCATAATGTATTCCTCAAAATCAATTGATTCAGTATCACCGCCGGCTGTTCGATAAATAGTGATTTTACGTGGAGTATCTACTGTTTCAAATGTTGGATTTTCATCAGCACCAAGTTGTGGTTCAATATGTATAGCTATTTTATAAAAAATCATGGGGACAAGAACAATCAGTATACTTACTATAAGACCTATACTTACCGGATATTTAATATACATTTCATCCTCCTAAAAAAATATTTGTACAAGTTTATGTGGGTATTTTTGAAACTATGCAGTATAATCAATATTAAGGTTAATAAAAAATAGACTTAAAGAAGCAAACAGTATGAGGAGAGTGACTTATGAAGACCTTATTTATAAACGCATGTGTAAGACCTGAATCACGCACCGCAAAACTTGCTGATTATGTGCTGGAAAAATTGGGCGGAGAAGTAGAAGAAGTAAACCTTGAGAAAGAAAATATACAGCCGCTTAATTATGAAACCATGTTGGCGAGGGATGAGATGATAAAGAATCCCGGGGCTTCTGACTTCATGCTGAATTATGCTAAACAATTTGCTTCGGCCGATACAATTGTAATGGCAGCACCTTATTGGGACCTTTCGTTTCCTGCCATGGTAAAGAATTACATTGAGGCTGTAACAGTTCAAGGAGTAACTTTTAGATATAGCGAAGAGGGAATCCCACAGGGGTTATGCAAAGCACAGAAATTCATTTATGTAATGACAGCGGGCGGTCCATGCGAAGGCTTTAACTTTGGTTATGATTATGTCAAAGGGCTTTGTACGATGCTGTATGGAATAAAAAATGTAAAATGCTTTAAGGCAGAAATGCTAGATGTAATAGGTATGGATGTAGAAGGTATACTGCAGAATGTGAAAGACGAGATTGACGAGGAATTATGAGAGAAATAGATGTTAAACATATAGAAAATAAAATAGCTGAACTTTGCATAGAAGCGAATCATTTTCTTGGTGAAGACGTAAAAGCCTGCATAAAAGCAAAAGAAGCAGAAGAGACATGGTCCGTTGCAAAGGATGTTTTAAGAGCCATAGATGAGAATATTGCTATTGCCGAAGAAGGAGTCTTCCCGTTATGTCAAGATACCGGAATGGCGTGTGTTTTCATCGAGTTGGGGCAAGATGTTCATCTAATTGGTGGCGATTTGACCGAAGCTGTAAATGAAGGTGTAAGACGTGGCTACCAAGAAGGATACTTACGAAAGTCGATTGTTGGAGATCCTTTAAGAAGGGTAAATACAGGAGATAATACGCCTGCGTATTTGCATACAGAGATTGTTGCGGGAGACAAGGTTAAGATTACAGTGGCTCCAAAGGGATTCGGTTCTGAAAATATGAGTCGCATAGCCATGCTACCACCTTCGGCAGGAGAAACAGGTGTTAAAGATTTTGTTGTTAAAGCTTGTGAAGATGCAGGGGCAAATCCATGTCCGCCTATAGTAGTGGGCGTTGGTATTGGTGGTACTTTTGATAAAGCTGCTCTTATGGCAAAGAAGGCTTTGCTTCTTCCTGCAGATAATCATAATGACGATCCTTATTATGCTGCTATGGAAGATGAACTTCTTGAAAGAATCAACGGTCTTGGGATCGGGCCACAAGGGTTTGGCGGTAAGACTACAGCTCTTGCTGTGAATATTATTACGGCTCCTACACATATAGCAGGACTTCCTGTAGCAGTAAATATTAACTGTCACGTTAGTAGACATAAAGAGGCGGTGTTATAATGAGCGAGAATAGAAATACCGTATGGAGATTGGAAGAACCTTTCACTAAGGAGAAAATGGCAGAATTGAGGGCAGGAGATACAGTTCTTATAACAGGTACCGTATATACTGCAAGAGATGCAGCCCATAAGAGACTTACAGAAATGCTGGAAAGAGGCGAAGCATTGCCTTTTGAAATAGAAAATTCTATTATCTACTATGTTGGTCCGACGCCTGCAAAAGAAGGATACCCCATAGGGTCTGCCGGACCTACAACAAGTTACAGAATGGATGCATATGCTCCAACGCTCTTGGATTTAGGTCAGGCCGCCATGATCGGTAAAGGTCAAAGAAATGATGCTGTAAAGGTTGCTGTTGTGCGAAACGGAGCTGTTTATATGGCTGCTATAGGCGGAGCTGCGGCACTTGTCTCAAAGAAAATAATTTCATCTGAAGTTATTGCATTTGAAGACCTAGGAGCAGAAGCGTTGAGAAAGCTGAAAGTAGAAGAGATGCCCGTAACTGTAATTTTAGATAGCCATGGCGGTGATTTATATGTTGAGGGTAGAGAAAAATATTTGAATTCGGTTGGGAAATAGTGTATAATTATAGTCCAATATATATAGAAAGGAAACAAGGATATGGGAATTGGAACTAAATGTGTACAAGACGGATATAGACCGGGAAATGGGGAACCTAGACAGATTCCAATCATTCAGAGCACTACTTTTAAGTACAGCTCCAGTCAGGAGATGGGTAAGCTGTTTGATTTGGAAGCTTCCGGATATTTTTATACAAGACTTCAGAATCCTACTAATGATTATGTAGCTAATAAGATCGCTTCACTGGAAGGCGGTACAGCAGCTATGCTGACTTCATCAGGTCAGGCTGCTAATTTCTATGCAGTATTCAATATTGCTTCATGTGGAGATCACGTAGTGGCTTCTTCAACTATTTACGGCGGAACTTATAACCTGTTCGCAGTTACAATGAAGAAGATGGGTATTGAATTTACATTTGTGCCACCACACGCTACAGAAGAAGAACTTGATGCGGCATTCAGACCTAATACTAAAGCGGTATTTGGTGAAACAATCGCGAACCCTGCACTCACAGTTTTAGATATCGAAACTTTTGCTAAGGCGGCACATAAGCATGGAGTTCCTTTGATCATTGACAATACATTCGCAACTCCGGTACACTGCAGACCTTTTGAATATGGTGCAGATATCGTAACTCATTCAACTACTAAGTACATGGATGGCCATGGTGCGGGAGTAGGAGGATGCATCGTAGATTCAGGTAAATTTGACTGGACCAAGTATCCTGAAAAATTCCCTGGACTGTGTGAACCTGATGATAGTTATCATGGAGTTACATATACAGAGAGATTTGGCCTTGAAGGAGCATATATCACTAAAGCTACTGCTCAGCTGATGAGAGACTTCGGATCAATCCAGTCACCACAGAATGCTTTTCTTCTTAACTTAGGACTTGAAAGCCTTCACGTAAGGATGAAGAGACATGCAGAAAACGGCCTGGCTGTTGCTAAATATCTGCAGCAGCACGAAAAGATTGCATGGGTTAAGTATTGTGGCCTCGAAGGCGATGATGACTATGAAATGGCTCAGAAGTACCTGCCTGAAGGTTCATGCGGAGTAGTTTCTTTCGGTGTAAAAGGCGGAAGAGCGGCTGCTGAAGAGTTCATGGGTAAGCTGAAGATTGCTGCCATCGAAACTCACGTAGCAGATGCAAGAACATGTTGCCTGCATCCTGCAAGCGCAACTCACAGACAGATGAATGATGAAGAATTGGTTGCTGCCGGCGTAAGTCCTGACCTGGTAAGATTATCATGCGGACTTGAAGATGCAGAAGACTTGATTGCAGACATCGAACAGGCTTTGAAATAGTAAGACCGGTTTTGACGATAAAGATACAAGGAGAAATTGACCGATGCCGTTAATAATACCTAATGAGCTTCCGGCTACGGAGACGTTATTTAATGAAAATATTTTTACCATGAGTCATTCAAGAGCGGCTTCTCAGGATATTCGTCCTCTGAAGATCGTAATAGTAAACTTGATGCCTACTAAGATTGCTACTGAAACTCAGCTGGCAAGAGTGTTGGCCAACAGCCCGCTTCAGGTTGAGCTGACTCTTGTAACAATGGGGTCCCATGAATCAAGGAATATATCACAGGATCACATGGATTCATTTTATAAGACCATTGACGAAATCAAAAATGAATACTTTGATGGTATGATTTTAACAGGTGCCCCTGTAGAACAAATGCCATTTGAGCAGGTTGATTACTGGAAAGAACTCTGTGAAATATTTGAGTTTGCAAAAACCCATGTATATAGCAGTATGTTCATATGTTGGGGTGCTCAGGCAGGTCTTTATTATCACTACGGTATAGATAAGCATTTGATGGACAGCAAAGTATTCGGAGTATTTGAGCACAAAGTACTTCGTCCTCACAATCCGCTCGTTAGAGGTTTTGATGAAATTTTCTTTGCTCCTCACTCAAGACATACCGAGGTTCTTAGAGAGGATATTGAAAAATGCGATGCCCTCAGAATCCTTGCAGATTCAGCAGAAGTGGGCCCTCATATCATCTCTACTGAAAATGGAAGACAGATATTTGTCCTTGGTCATCAGGAATATGACAAGGGGACTTTGGCAGGCGAATACTTCAGAGATGTGAACAAAGGTCTTGAAATCGAAGTTCCTAAGAACTACTTCAAGAATGATGATCCGGAAGATGAAATCATGTTTAGATGGAGAAGTCATGCCAGCCTGTTATTCTCCAATTGGTTGAATTATTATGTATATCAGGCTACACCATATGACCTGAATGAATTACATGAAAACCATGGTTTTCCAAATGTGGAATAGAAGTCGTACTTTAAAACCCTCCCCTTAAGGGAGGGTTTTTTGATTTTTTTGATTTATGTTGTGCAAAAAATAACAATCATACCTTGACTGTCTCCTTGTATATCATTTAATATTATGATAGGTAAATTTGTGACCATATAAAATCTATAAATATTTAAAGGAAAGGTGGAGCATATGGACTTTTCATTAACAAGAGAACAAGAAATGCTGAAGAAAGTGGCGGCACAGTTTGCAGAAACTGAACTGGAGCCAATCGCTGCTGAACTGGATAAGGAACATGTATTTCCAGTTGAAAACTTCAAGAAGATGGCTGAAGTAGGATTTACTGGAATCGGTGTACCTAGAGAATTCGGTGGAACAGGTGGCGGCGCTACAGAAAAAGTTATCGCTGTATCAGAATTTGCTAGAAAGTGCATGTCATCAGCTGCTATTTTATCAATTCACCTGATCGCACCTCAGGCGATCGCTAAGTATGGTACTCAGGCACAGAAAGAAAAGTATCTGCCTAGACTGACTAAGGGCGGAGAACTCGGAGCTTTCGCGCTGACAGAACCAAACGCAGGATCAGACGCAGGTTCAGTACAGACTACTGCAATCTTTGACCCTGAAACTAACGAATACGTACTCAATGGCGGTAAGTGCTTTATCTCAGGCGGAAGCAGAGCAAGCGTTCTGGTTATCTTCGCACTGACTGATCCTTCAAAGGGTCTGAGAGGTATGTCAGCTCTTATCGTTGAAAATACAATGCCTGGATTCTCAATCGGTAAGATTGAAGAAAAGATGGGTATCGCTGGTTCAGAAACAGCTGAACTGATCTTTGAAGACGTTCGTGTTCCTGCAGAAAACCTGCTCGGAAAAGAAGGTCAGGGCTTCAAGATCGCTATGCAGGCTCTGGACGGAGCTAGAATCGGCGTAGGCGCTCAGGCTCTGGGTGTTGCTAAGGAAGCTATCGATCTGGCTGTTAAGTACTCACACGAAAGAGTACAGTTTGGTAAGCCAATTTCAGCTCTGCAGGGTATCCAGTGGTACGTAGCAGACATGGCAACTAAGACTGAAGCTGCTGAATGTCTCGTTTACAAAGCTGCATATCTGGAAGATGCTGGCAAGCCTTTCTCAAAGGAAGCTGCTATGTGTAAGCTGAACGCTTCTGAAAATGCTAGATTCGTAACTAACCTGGCACTGCAGATCCACGGTGGATACGGATACATGAAGGATTACCCTCTCGAAAGAATGTACAGAGATGCTAAGATCACTGAAATCTACGAAGGTACTTCAGAAGTTCACAAGGTAGTTATTTCAAGAGCAGTAATGGGCAAATAAGGAAGGTGTAGAACAATGAGAATATATGTATGCGTAAAACAGGTTCCGGACACTTCTGGCGTTGTTGCAGTAAATCCGGACGGAACATTAAACAGAGCTTCCATGCAGACAATCATCAACCATGATGACCTTAGCGCTATGGAACAGGCTCTCAGATTAAAGGATGCTACAGGATGTCAGGTAACAGCAGTAACAATGGGACCTCCTCCTGCAGAAGGAATGCTTAGAGAACTGCTGGCTATGGGAGCTGACGATGCAGTACTGATTTCCGCTAGAGAATTTGGTGGATCAGATACATTCGCAACTTCACAGATTATCTCTGCTGCTATTACTCACCTGGGACTGGGTGAAGAAGACATCATCTTCTGCGGAAGACAGGCTATCGACGGAGACACTGCTCAGGTAGGTCCACAGATCGCTGAAAAGATGGATATTCCACAGGTTACATACTGTGCAGAACTGGTTAAGTCAGGAAACGAAATCATCGTTAAGCGTATGCTGGAAGATGGTTACATGAAGATTAAGGTTCAGACTCCTTGCCTGATCACTTGCATCAAGGACAACGAATTTGTTCCTAGATATATGACTCTCAACGGAATCAATGATTGTTACTCAAAGCCGCTGACAGTTCTCGACTTCGAAGCTCTGAAGGATGAACCACTGATCGAACTGGATACAATCGGTCTGAAGGGTTCCCCAACAAACATCTTCAAGTCATTTACTCCTCCGCTCAAGGGCGCTGGAATGATTCTGGAAGGTAACGGTAAAGAAACTTGTGCTGACTTAGCAGAAAGACTGCTTGACAAGCACCTGATTTAATGGAAGGAGAGAAGAATATGGCTTTTAACAGTTCAGATATTGCTGCTTTTAAGGATATTTGGGTATTCTGCGAACAGCGTGATGGAAAATTAATGAATACAGACTTCGAACTTATTTCCGAAGGTAGAAAGCTCGCAGACGAAAGAGGCGTTCAGCTGATCGGCGTACTGCTGGGTGACAACGTAGCAGGAATTGCTAAGGAACTGGGCGGATACGGTGCTGACAAAGTTATCGTATGCGATCATCCTGAATTAAAGGTATACACAACAGATGCTTACACTAAGGTTCTGTGTGATGTAGCTATGGATAAGAAACCTGAAGTTATCCTGATCGGTGCTACAAACATCGGTAGAGACCTTGGTCCTAGATGTGCTGCTAGAATGAGAACTGGTCTGACTGCAGACTGTACTCATCTGGATATCGACATGGATAACTATGTTGACTTCCTGTCAAAGTCATCAACTCTGGATCTGGAAAACACTAAGTTCAACATGGAAGACGTTAACCTGAAGCAGACAAGACCTGCATTCGGTGGACATCTGATGGCTACTATCATCTGCCCTAGATTCAGACCTTGCATGTCAACAGTAAGACCGGGCGTTATGAAGAAGGCTCCTTTCGATCAGGCTAAGGCTGATGCTTGCGAAATCGAAATGTACCCAGTAGCTCTGGAAAAGTCAGACATCAAGACTGAAGTTCTGGAAGTTGTTAAGGAAGCTAAGCAGCTGGTTGACCTGATTGGTGCGGAAGTAATCGTATCAGTAGGTAGAGGTATCAGCAAGGACGTTGAAGGTGGTATCGAACTGGCTCATCAGCTGGCAGATGCATTCGGAAACGCAGTAGTAGGCGGATCAAGAGCTACTATCGACAGCGGTTGGCTGTCAGCAGACCACCAGGTAGGACAGACTGGTAAGACTGTACACCCTAAAATTTATGTAGCTCTGGGTATCTCAGGTGCTATTCAGCATAAGGCTGGTATGCAGGATTCAGAACTAATCATCGCAGTTAACAAGAACGAGCACGCTCCTATCTTCGATATCGCTGACTATGGTATCGTAGGTGACCTGTTCAAGGTTGTTCCAATGATGATTGAAGCAATCAAGGAAGCTAAGGAATCCAAATAAACCCATATAAGTGCAAGGGATGAATCCCTGATTCATTCCTTGCCTTTTTGAGCATTTACCCCTACCGTAAGGGGAGAGTTTCAAACTTTGACAAATGATAAAAAAATAACAAAATATTGAATTATTTATATATTTGTATAGGTATTTGTGATAGAATTAGCATACTGTAAAATTGCAAATTGTTATTATGAATGACTATTAATAAAAGGAGAATATCATAAGATGAAAAAAGCACTTGAAGGAATTAAAGTAGTAGACCTTACTTCAGCGCTGAACGGACCTTTCTGCACAATGATGATGGCAGACTATGGTGCAGAAGTACTGAAGATCGAACCTGTTTTCGGTGACCAGATGAGATCATGGGGTCCTATTGATGAAGAAAGCGGAGAATCCGGTTTCTTTGCATACGTAAACAGAAATAAGAAGGGTGCGACTCTTAACCTGAAGACTGAAAAGGGTATGGAAATGCTTTGGAAGCTCATCAAGGATGCAGACGTACTCGTTGAAAACTATAAGGGTGGAGTAACTGAAAGACTGGGTATCGACTATGAATCAGTAAAGAAAGTTAACCCTAACATCATCTATGCATCAGGTTCAGGCTTTGGTCAGACTTCACCTCTGAAGCACAGACCTTGCTATGATATCGTTGCACAGGCTATGGGTGGAATGGCTAACCTGACTGGTTTCCCTGAAACAATCCCTACTAAGGTTGGTCCATCAATCGCTGACCACGTTGCAGGTATCTATCTGTATGTTGGTGTTGCAACTGCTCTGGTTCACAGAGAAAGAACAGGAGAAGGACAGCTGGTTGACGTATCAATGATCGATACTATCTTCAGCTTACTGGAAAACTCACTTGTTAAGTACACTATGGGCGGATACGTTCCTGAAAGAAACGGAAACATCGACCCATCAATCGCTCCATTCGATATCTTTGAATGTAAGGATGGATTCGTAGCTATCGGTGTAGGTAATGACAGACTGTTCGACAAGTTCGCTAAGACTATCGGACATCCTGAACTTTTGGAAGACCCTAGATATGCAACTAACGATCTGAGATGTCAGAACTATCAGCCTGACCTTCAGAATGTAATTGCTGACTGGGCTAAGGATTACACTAAGGCTGAAATCGAAGTTATCATGGATGAGGCAGTAATCCCTTGCGGACCTGTTCTCAACGTTAAGGAAGCTATCGAACATCCACACATCCAGGCTAGAGAAATGATGGTACACTGCGAACATCCTACAGCAGGAGATCTGTACTTCCAGGGCGTAGTTGCTAAACTGTCAGAAACTCCGGGAACAGTAGAATTCGCTTCACCTCTGCTGGGACAGCACAACTGCGAAATCTTCGGTATCACTAAGGAAGAAGAAGAACAGCTGAAGGCTGAAGGCGTTCTGTAAGACTAAAGACTTAAAACATATTGCTTTTTACATAAAAAGGAGGACCTTGAAATGAGAAAGGTATCTTATTTAAGCTATAACATGACAACTGCTGATGCAAACACTCCTGACGGAATCGTTCCTGTAGGTAGACAGTTTGACTTCATCGGAGACGTTGAAACTGAAGAAATGATCCTGTGCGACGGAGACGAATCTCTGTGTCTGGGTTACCATGATGTAAAGATCTACGAAGACGTTTACGTAGGTGACATGATGGAATATAAGGCAACTCTGACTAACGTTGGAAACAGCTCAAGAGACTGCCTGATCGAAGTATTCAAGCTGGCTACACCTGCTGACAGAGCAGGCAAAGAAGACTATAAGCCTGGCGACATGGTTTGGTTTGATGAACCTGTTAAGTGTACAGAAGGTAATGTACGTCTGGTAGTTAAGAAGCACCTCCAGAGAGGTGAACAGCCTGACGGTACTGTAATCGATCCTTGGAGAGTTCTGGAAGACTTCCCACTGGAAGACGGAATGACTGAAGACGGCGAAACAATGACATACAGATATAGAATGTCAGACAGAGACGTATTCTACGGTGGTGGCGTTGTAAACGGCGCTAGAAGCATCACTCTGATGGAAGACTGTGCTAAGAGACTGATGGCTAAGACTTACGGCAACCTGGGAAGATGTATTGAAACTAAGAAAGTAAGACTGTACACTCCTTGCTTCGCAGGAGACTACATGGAATACATCGCTAAGATTAAGAAGGTTGAAGATGGAAAGGCACTGATCGAAGTACGTTCATACAAGATCATTGAAGTTCCTGAAAACCCTCCATTCCCAAGCTCAATCGACGTACTGACAGATCCACCACTGTCAACAGTAGTACAGTTTATCTACGAAATCAAATAAGATTTAAATTACTAGGCTTCTCCTTTAATGAGGAGAAGCCTGTTTTTTAATGTAAAGGGCAAGACTATGGTGTTTTCAGGTTTTTTCTACTTCCTTAGGGAGGCAGGACTGAAAGTTTCTCTTGATGAATGGATGACACTTATCGAGGCGCTTGACAAAGGGCTGGCATATTCAAACCTTGAGAGATTCTTTTATCTGAGTAGATCCATATTGGTAAAATCAGAGGCCGACTATGATTTGTACGGTCGTCTTTTTAGTGCCTATTTTGATGAAGCTGTCACTCAGATGGATGTGCCTGATGAACTATGGGATTTTCTCAGCAAGCCTATAGAGCAGATGCCTTATGATAAAGATGAGGTTGATGAGAGAACAAATCTTACCTATGAAGAACTGGAAGAGTTGTTTGAAAAGAGACTGGAAGAACAAAAGGAAGCCCATAATGGCGGTATACGTTGGATTGGTACAGGTGGAACATCACCACTGGGGAATTCAGGATATGCGTTAAATGGCTTTAGAGTAGGTGAGTTTTCAACGAGACAAAGTGCTTTGCAAGTTATTGCCAAGCAGAACTATAGAGATTTCAGAGAAGACGAAACTATTGATATCAGACATTTTCAAACTGCCCTTAGAAGATTAAGACAGTATTCATCTCGTTTTGGACAGGCAAGAGATGAACTGGATATAGATGCTACCATAAATAAGACTTGTGATAATGCTGGAATGTTGAGTCTAGTATATGACTATCCAAGAAAAAATACGGTCAAGTTACTTGCATTGTTTGACTCCGGAGGGTCTATGGAAAAGTATGCAAAGCTGTGCAGTCAGCTTTTCCAGGCAGTTAGCAAGGAAAATCATTTTAAAGATCTTAAGATATACTACTTCCATAACTGTCCGTATAATAAGCTTTATAAGACACCGATGTGTGATTTATCTCAAAGTGTAGATACTGAGTGGGTTCTAAAGAATATTGGCGATGATTATAAGATATTGTTTGTAGGAGATGCTTCCATGGCATCATGGGAACTTAGATACTACAATGGAAATAGAAGAAATAAAGTATCGGATAATGTTTCTCCTGTAGCATGGTTAAGTAAGCTTGTTAATAATTACGATCAAGCCGTATGGTTAAACCCTATACCGGAAAAGCAATGGGAAACTTCCAGAGGCAAATCCACAATAAATATGATAAAATCAGTTGTGTCTATGTATCCTCTGTCGGTAGATGGTCTTGAAAGAGGAATAAGAAAACTATTAGGAATAAGATAAGGAATCAACTATGTTAGTAAAGAAATATTCCATTGGCGAAGTTGCCGAAATGTGTAGCGTTTCCATAAAAACTCTCAGATATTATGACCAGATTGGCCTTGTAATACCTGAATTTAGAAACGAAGAAAGTAAATATAGATATTACAGCAAGCAACAGATGATCAAATTGTTTATTATAAGACAGCTTAGAAAACTGGGATTTGCAGTTAAGGAAATTAAAGAGCTTCTCGAAAATCTCAATGTTGAAGAAATGGAAGAAGCGGTAAACAATCGTCTTGATGCCATAGATGGTGAGATTAAAGAACTGGAGCTTCGCAGAGCAATCGGTGAAAATCTCAGAGAAAGACTTAAGATGGGCGGAGATATCTTATCCAGAGCTGATGGCATTTTCTCAGATGCATATATGGATGCAATGGACAATATTAAACTGGAGAGGATAGAAGAGGGGACGTTGCTTCATACACGCGAAATTATGAAGAATTATTGTAACTCAGATGTATCTCTTCCTCAGTGGATATCTATTACAGACAAATGTACAGAGCTAGGACTTATTAGAAAAAGTCCAATCATCGTTACATATTACGCTCAACCGCTGGAACAATTTCTCATGAAGGACACTGATATAGAATTCGGAGTGCTTGTAGATGTAGACAAGGAAGGAAAGGAATTCCGTAAGTTCGGTGGATTTGATGCTGTAACGAAAATTCATGTAGGGAAATATTCTGACGCGGTAAACAGTCATATCAGTATGATGCAGTGGATAAATCAAAACGGATATGAGTTGGCGGGACCGATATCAGAAGAGTTTATCGTATCGCCGGTTGACATAGATAATGAAAACGAACATATTACTAAGATAATAATGCCTGTTAAGAAGAAATAAAAAAACTCCCTTTAAAGGGAGTTTTTTATTGTGTCTATTTTTTCTTTGAGACATTCAAAAGTCTCTTGGCTTATATGATGCTCTACCTTACAAGCATCGTTTTTGGCAGTTTCTTCAGATACACCTACGGCCATAAACAGTTCAGTAAGCAACTCGTGTCTTTCTACGACAGATACTGCTATCTCAGTTCCTTCATCAGTTAAAGAAATATGTCCATCTTCATTACGGGTGATATAACCGTTTGTTTCTAATTGCTTCATTGCAATACTTACGCTTGGTTTTGAAAAACCCAGATAATGTACAACATCGATAGCTCTTACTTGTCCTTTTTCTTTTTTTAATACGTGGATAGCTTCCAAATAATTTTCGGCAGATTCAAGTATTTTCATATTGTGATCTCCTATAAAAAGTTTGAGCTTATTTAATAGCTGTCTCAAGAGCCAGCTTCATCATATCGGTAAAGGTGTTCTGTCGTTCTTCGGCAGTTGCTTTTTCACCGGTAACGAAGTGGTCGCTGATAGTCATGATGGCCATTGCATTTTTCTTGTTATAAGCGGCATTCATATAAAGAGCTGCAGCTTCCATTTCTACACCCATGATTCCCATGGATCTCCATTTCTTCCACCAGTCTTCTTTAAGTTCGTAGAAAACATCGCATGAAACCATGTTACCGGCCTTAAAACCTATGCCTGTTTCAGTAGATGCAGATTGGAGTTTAGTCAGTAATTCGTAGCTGATGCAAGGGGCATAAGTTCCCGGAACATCAAAAGCATGAATATAGTTGGAGTCAGTTGATGCAGCCAATGCAACTACGATGTCTTTAACCTCAATATCATCATTGAAAGAACCGGCAGTTCCGATACGAATAATGTTTTCAACATCGTACTCAGTGTAAAGTTCCCATGAGTAGATCCCCATTGAAGGCATACCCATTCCTGACCCCTGAACTGATACAGGAACACCTTTGTAAGTTCCTGTATAGCCGTACATTCCTCTTATTTCGTTATAGCATTTAGCGCCTTCTAAGAAGTTTTCAGCGATGAATTTAGCTCTCAGAGGATCTCCCGGCATTAAAACTGTCTGAGCTATGTCATTTTTATTTGCAGCGTTTATATGTGTACTCATAATGATTTCCTTTCATGATATAAGTTGTCTTTTAGTTAGTATACCACAACCGAGTTTATTATAAAACAGATATATGGCTTATACCTTTTATTGCATCAAATGACACTTCGGCACCCATAGGGAGTGTGCTTTGCGGATATATGTGTCCGGCTCTTAAATTTAAAATAGTTGGCTTATTCCATGGTAATACTACTTCTTCAAATATTTCACGGAGTGAAAGAGTAGGGTGATCTGCGTTTTCACATCGTTCAAAAGTTCCAAGAATAATGCCTTCGCAATCTCTGAATTTTCCTGCTAAGGAAAGTGCAGTCAGCATCTTATCAAGTCTGAATGGCTCTTCGTCAACGTCTTCAATAAAGAGAATTTTACCCTTTGTATCAACTTCATATGGAGAACCGAGAGTTCCTGCCATGAGCGATAAATTGCCACCCACCAGAGTGCCCTTTGCAAATCCATTACGAAGCACTATGATTTCCTCTCCTTCAGGATTTTTGACTGTTTTCAAGTTATCGGGTGTGAAGAGGCAGTTTCTTAGTGAGTCGTTGGTAAAACCCTCGTGAACACGGTAATCTGTCGTTGGCATAGGACCATGGAAAGTTATCAGGTTACATTTCTGATTGATATTGAAATGCAAAGATGAGATGTCACTGTATCCTATGAAAACTTTTGGGTTGTTTTTAATTATTTCGAAATCTAATAAAGGAAGTATACGTGTAGTACCATATCCGCCTCTGAGGCAGAAAATTCCTTTAATGTCATCGTTTTTGAAAGCCTCGTTAATATCATTTGCTCTTTGAACATCCGGACCTGCCAAATATCCATGGTGCATATAACAGCTGGGCATTATTACAGGATCTAGTCCAAGGAATTTTATTGATTCAATTGACATTTCCATCTTTTCTTCAGATACAGGCGAAGAAGGTGCAGTAATTGCTACTTTATCTCCGGCCTTAAGTGGATTTGGCCATTTCATATTATTCATATTTACCTCCGGTAAAATAAAAAAGTTCTACAAAAAACAAAAAAGATGGGAGACACATCCATCTTTTTCTTTTGTTTCTCATTTGTGTGCATTTAACTTATGCACCGGTGGGGACGGGTGAGAATTAGGCGTTAGCCTTGTTGAATCTCTTCGCTAATCTTGAAACTTTTCTGGAAGCAGCGTTCTTGTGAATAGTGTTCTTAGCAGCAGCCTGCATCAGCTTCTTTTCTGCCAGAGTCAGCTTTTCCTTAGCCAGTTCCATGTCGCCAGCTGCGAGAGCTGCGTCATAAGCCTTTAAAACTGCCTTCAGATGACCTTTGATTCTTCTGTTTCTTGCAGTTTTCTTGTCGATTACACGGATTCTTTTCTTTGCGGATTTAATATTAGCCATTAAATTTACCCCACTTTCTTATTCTATAGCCTGCTGTGACTTAGTTCACAGCATAAAAACGCAACATTAATTATATAGGAATAAAATCAGTTTTGCAAGGGAAAAATCATATAAAATGCTCGCAAAGGAGAGAAAAATGGGATATAGAACTGACTTGGCTTTGGAAAGAAAAGAAATATTGGAAGAAGAGGGAGGAAAAATCGAAGAGATAGAGGGAATTCGATATGAAAAGAACGAGTATAAAGAAGACATTTCTGTTACTACAATAGAAATTACAAATGAAGATGCAGCAAAGAAAATGATGAAACCCATAGGCAAATATATAACAATAGAGGTGGCAGGAATTCTTGAAGAACAAGAAGATATTAAGAATAATGCGGGACTATTATTATCAAAAGAATTATCTAAAATGATACAGAAAAAATACGATACGAAAGTATTGATTGCAGGTCTGGGTAATAAAATGGTAACGCCGGATTCTTTGGGTCCTGAAACAGTTTCTAAGGTATATATTACAAGACATTTATTTACTATGACAGGTGCAGATGGTGATGACAGCGTGTCATGTGTAAGTTGCATAATACCGGGAGTTATGGCTACTACCGGAATAGAAACAGCAGAGACTATTCTTAAGGCTGTGGAAATAACTAAACCTGATGTAGTCATAATTATCGATTCACTGGCTGCCAGAAACATAGAACGTGTAAGTACTACTATACAATTGACCAATACAGGAATATCTCCGGGATCAGGTATGGGCAACAATAGAGTAGGAATTAATAAAGAGTCAATTGGTACTGAAGTTATAGCCATAGGAGTGCCAACTGTTATTGATGTAAAGACCATAATTCGAGATTCTCTTAAAGAGAATATAAGCGAAGCGAAAGTAATTGATGAGTATATAGATAAATACGAAGAACAAATGATTGTTACCTCTACTGATATAGATGCTATAGTTAAAGACTTTTCAGAAGTAATTGCAAATGGAATAAATATAACACTTCATCCCGGCATATATTTGCATTAGAAACTTTTGGAGGACAACTATGGATATAAAGACCAAATGGGTATTAATGGTATCGCTGATACTATTTATTTTTTCGACTATGTTTTTTTTCATAGTCAAACCATCATTTGCATTAAGTGATAATTGGATAAATGAAAGAAGTTTAGGTGAAATATGTATAAAACACACAATACCTACAACAAAAATAAGTGCTGAAAACGAAGTGGAAGATTTAACAGAAAGTAATAATTCAAAAAACAATGATAACGATAAAGATACAGATAAGAACAAAGATGACAATAACGAGAATAATACTAAAGTGAAGAATATCATGTTAGGAGATCCATTAGTAATCATATATCACACTCACAGTAGTGAATCCTATAGGCCTTATACAGCGAGTAATTATCATAGAGAAGAAGTTAGCGGTACGGTAAGGGAAGTTGGAAATGTTTTGGAAAGCGAGCTTGAGAAAAAGGGGATAAATGTTATACATGATTTAACTGTTCATGATAGACCTTCTTACAATGAATCTTATGATAGATCATTGAGTACAATACAAGCACTTGCAAAAAAATATTCTACAGCTTCATATATTATTGATCTACATAGAGACGCAGCTCCTTCTTCTGCAAAGGAAGGCAAATACTTAACCATTGATAATGAGAAAGTAGCAAAATTCAGTATGGTAGTCGGTCAGGCCAATGAAAACTACAGTCAGCTTTATGGCTTTGCTAAGAAAGTTAGCCAAAAAGCTGAAGAAATGTATCCGGGATTTGGCGGCGCCATAATACAACAAAACTATTTTTATAATGAATTTATAAGTGATAAAGCATTGCTACTTGAGGTTGGAAATAACAAGAATACTATAGAAGAAGCTAAGGCATGCGGTGCGTATTTTGCCGATGTTTTAGGGGAGATAATCATGGAGGAACGATGAAATCCGAAGTAGCTAAATTGATTATAATTTTTATCATATTTTTGGTTGGTACAACTGCCATAATAATGATAGATAACATTTGTAAAGAAACCACAGGACAGGGTGGAAAATTGGTTTTGGATGTTGAAAAATTAGGCCTTTTCAATTAAAATGAAGTGTAAACATAAATTATTGAGAGGCAAAAATGAAAGATTACAAGAAATTCATAAGAAACTTTAGTATTATAGCGCATATTGATCATGGTAAGTCCACACTGGCGGACAGAATTATTGAAAAAACAGGGCTCGTTTCAGAACGTGAAATGAGAGAACAATTCTTGGATAATATGGATCTTGAGCGTGAAAGAGGAATTACTATCAAGCTTCAGACTACAAGACTGGTTTTCAAGGCTAAAGATGGTAATGAATATATATTTAACCTTATAGATACACCGGGACATGTTGACTTTACTTATGAGGTTTCAAGAAGTTTGGCAGCGTGTGAAGGAGCGGTGCTTGTTGTAGATGCTACTCAGGGTGTAGAAGCTCAGACCTTAGCAAATGTTTACCTTGCTATGAATGAAGATTTGGAAATAATGCCGATCCTCAACAAGATAGATTTGCCATCAGCAAGACCTGATGAAATCAAGCAGGAAATAGAAGATGTTATTGGTGTGGAAGCTCAAGATGCACCTTTGGTTTCAGCTAAAGAAGGTATTGGTATTGAGGATCTTCTTGAGAAAATTGTAACAGATATTCCTGCACCTGAAGGTGATGAAAACGATAAGCTTAAAGCACTTATCTTTGACTCATACTACGATAACTATAAGGGTGTTGTAATTTATACCAGAGTATTCGACGGAACTGTAAAGAAGGGCGATTTTATTCGTCTTATGAATACAGGGAAAAAGTACGAAGTAACCGAAGTTGGTGTTTACTCACCGGGACCTGTTGAAACTAAATCACTTAGAGCGGGAGAAGTAGGTTATATTTGTGCCAGCATTAAGCAGGTAGCCGATGCCAGAGTAGGGGATACAATAACAATTGATGAGGATCCTACCGAGGAAGCTCTCCCGGGCTATAAGAAAGTTCAGCCTATGGTATATTGTGGTATTTATCCTGCAGAAGGCGAAAAGTACGAAAATGTAAAGGACGCGCTGGAGAAACTGCAGGTTAATGATGCGGCTTTCCATTTTGAACCTGAAACTTCAACAGCATTGGGCTTTGGATTCAGATGTGGATTCCTTGGACTTCTTCATATGGAAATCATAGTAGAAAGACTGGAAAGAGAGTTCGATCTTGCAGTTGTTACTACATCACCAAGTGTAATTTATAAGGTTGTTTTGACCGACGGTACAGTTGAAATGGTTCAGAATCCATCCAACTTGCCGGAGGCTACACTTATAGATCACATAGAAGAACCTATGGTTAAAGCTGACATTATGGTACCTAAGGAATATGTAGGTAATATCATGGAAATCTGTCAGGAACGCAGAGGTAGAATGATTCACATGGAATACATTACGGAAAACCGTGTAAATCTTCATTACGATATGCCTCTTAATGAAGTTATCTATGACTTCTTCGATGCTCTTAAATCAAAGACAAGAGGATATGGATCTCTTGACTATGAATTCACAAGATACGAACCTTCAAAGGTTGTTAAGCTCGATATACTTCTCAATAAGGACATGGTGGACGCGTTCTCGATGATCGTTCATGAGTCAAAGGCATACTCAAGAGGAAGATTTGTTTGTTCAAAGCTCAAGGAAATCATTCCTATGCACCAGTTCGAAGTGCCTATTCAAGCTTCCATCGGTCAGAAGGTAATTGCCAGAGAAACTGTAAGAGCATATAGAAAGGACGTTATCGCCAAGTGCTACGGCGGTGATATCTCCAGAAAGAAGAAGTTGTTGGAAAAACAGAAAGAAGGAAAGAAGAGAATGAGGCAGTTTGGTACTGTAGAAGTACCACAAGAAGCTTTCACTGCGGTACTGAAGTATGACGACAACAAATAACCTTGGATTATATCTACATATACCATTTTGTGTGAGAAAATGCAGCTATTGCGATTTTCTCTCCTTTGGTTGCAGTGACATCAAGGTTTTAACTGAATACGCTTATGCTCTTATGGAAGAAATTAAAATAAGGGCAAGTGAACATAAAGATAAAGAGGTGGACTCCATTTATATAGGCGGGGGTACGCCTTCTTTGCTTTCTGAATGGGATATAGGCAAAGTTCTTGATTGCATTAGAGATAATTTCAATGTTACCGATGATGCAGAAATAACCATAGAAGTGAATCCGGCAACTGTTAATGATGAAAAGCTCAAAAGATATTTAGCTAAAGGGATTAACCGTTTAAGTATAGGGGTTCAGTCTTTTGATAATCATGTTTTAGGTGTTTTAGGTCGAATTCACGACAAAAATGATGCATTCTACTGCTACCAAAGAGCTAAGAAATTAGGTTTTGAGAATATTAATATAGATATTATGTTCGGAATCCCTGAGCAAAACATGAAGATGTGGAAGGATACTGTAAGACAAGCTATTTTCTTAAGACCTGCACACATTTCACTGTATAGTCTTCAGGTTGAAGAAGGTACGGAAATGTATCGTAAGATATACCAAGATGGCGAATTAGAACCTTTGTCTGAAGAAGCAGATAGAGAGATGTACCACGTAGCATTGAGAATGATGGCTACAGCGGGATACGAACATTATGAGATATCCAATGGTGCGTTACCTGGGTACAGAAGCAGACATAATACCAAGTATTGGTCATATGATGAATATCTTGGTCTCGGTTTGGGAGCCAGCTCTTTCACAGGAGGCGTGAGATACAAAAACTGTGAAAAGATGTATAATTATATACAAGCTATTAAGGCCAAGGTATCTCCTATAGATGCAGGAAGCGTTGAAAAATACAGCGTAAAAGAGGAAATGGGAATTTTCGCTTTTACAGGTCTACGTAAATCCGATGGCATAGATCTTAAAAAGTTTGAAGAAATATTTGGCATGGATTTCTTCGATGTTTATGACATCGAAATTATGGACAAGTACCGTGGCAAGCTACTATTCAAAGATAACAGACTGTTCTTATCTGAGACAGGAATGGATATTTCTAATAAAATAATGGCGGAGTTTATATAATGGACAGAAAATACATAATGGCCCTGGATCAGGGAACTACAAGCGCAAGATGCATAATATATGATAGGACCGGTAGTCAGATTAGTGTAGCTCAGAAAGAATTTAAGCAGATATATCCTCATGAAGGATGGGTAGAACATGACCCGATGGAAATCTGGTCAACTCAGATAGGTGTTGCACAAGAGGCTCTTCTTAAAATAGATGCTTCATATGAAAATATCGATGCGATCGGGATAACCAATCAAAGGGAAACAACCGTGGTTTGGGATAAAAATACCGGTGAGCCTGTTTATAATGCAATCGTATGGCAGTGTCGAAGAACAGCAGAGTACTGTGATCAATTGAAAAACAAGGGCTTATCTGAATCCTTTCGCAAGAAGACAGGACTTCTTATAGATCCATACTTTTCAGGGACCAAACTCAGATGGATTTTAGAAAACGTTGATGGTGCTTATGAAAGAGCCAAGAACGGAGACTTGCTCTTTGGAACGATAGAAACTTGGTTGATCTGGAAGTTAACAGAGGGAGAGGTACATGTTACCGATTATTCCAATGCTTCCAGAACTATGATGTTTAACATCCATACACTTGAGTGGGATGATGAAATCTTAGCCGAGTTGGGGATTCCTAAGGTAATGCTCCCTAAACCTGTTCCTTCAAGTATGGTTTATGGGGAAAGCAGTAATAAGATTTTCGGGGGACCTATAAAGATTTCAGGTGCTGCAGGCGATCAACAAGCTGCTTTATTCGGCCAGACATGTTTCAATGAAGGTGAAGCAAAGAATACATATGGCACAGGTGGATTCATGCTGGTAAATACGGGCGAAACACCTGTTGAATCTAAGAATGGCTTGATAACTACAATTGCATGGGGTCTTGATGGAAAGGTCAATTATGCTTTAGAAGGCTCTGTTTTCGTCTCAGGAGCGACTATTCAGTGGCTTAGAGATGAAGTTAAACTATTGGAAAGTGCGGGCCAGTCTGAAGACATAGCCAGTTCAGTTCCTGATACAGCAGGCGCTTATATAGTTCCGGCTTTTACAGGACTTGGGGCACCATATTGGGATCCATATGCGAGAGGCGCGGTTCTTGGTCTTACGAGAGGAGTTAACAAGGCACATCTGGTAAGAGCAGCATTGGAATCCATGGCTTACCAGACTTATGATTTGATGAAATCAATGGCAGAAGACATGGGTCATGAATTGAGTACTTTTAAAGTTGATGGTGGTGCATGTGCCAACAACTTCCTTATGGAGTTTCAATCTGACATTATGAATATGCCGCTTTATCGTCCTGTTTGTATAGAAACCACTTCGCTGGGTGCAGCTTATTTGGCCGGTCTTGCTACAGGATATTGGAAGAGCACTGATGATATTATTTCCAACTGGCAGATAGATAAGGTTTTCGAACCGAACATGGATGAAGTTCGCAGAGAAGAATTGCTTGATGGATGGCATAAAGCTGTAAAATGTACATTTGGATGGGCTAGGGATTAATCCCCGGCTCATTTTTTTATAAAATTATTGCATTCACCGCAATTAGGGTGTAAAATCCAATTGTTACGTAACAAAATAAGTTTATAGCAGCTAGGGGAGCGTTTGCTGAGATTCACCTAATATGGTGTAACCCTCATGACCTGACCCGGGTAATACCGGCGTAGGGAAGCAATTGATTTGGAAGATAGTTTTAATAACATCTTCTGTATAGTTCCCCTCCTAATTTAAGGAGGTTTTTTTATGTCTATTCAAGATTTTTTTGATTCAACATGGGGTCAAATCGCAGTTATTGCAGTGATTGTTCTGTTATTTGGAGCAATACTTTATTCAGGAAAGGGTAAGCCTGCAGATACTAAAGCAGTGGCTGTATCTGCAGTTCTGGTTGCTCTATCCATTATTCTGAATCAGCTGGTTCTGTTTAGAATGCCTCAGGGTGGAAGTATTACAGCATTTTCAATGGTGCCTATCGTACTTTGCGCATACTATTTCGGTGTGAGAAGAGGTCTTATGGCAGGCATGTGTGTAGGTCTAATTGATTTGATTTTCAATCCGTATGTAATACATCCTGTTCAGCTACTGTTAGATTATCCATTGGCTTTTGGAGCTTTGGCAATCGGCGGTATTTTTGCAGCACAAAAGCATGGTCTAATCAAATCTTACGCGTTCGGTGTATTTTGCCGTTACATATGCGCGGTTCTTTCCGGAGTAATCTTCTTTGGTGCCTATGCGCCTGAAGGATTCAGTGCATTGACATGGTCTTTATGGTACAATCTTACGTATTTGGCTGTCGAAGGTGTAATCACAGTAATCTTGCTTTGTGTACCTCAAGTAAGGAATCTTTTCGAAACTCTTAAGCGACAAGTCGTACAATAAAAAAAACTGAGGCATTAGCCTCAGAAATAAACGTTTATTTTTTAGATATTATAACAAGCAAGGTGCCGTCCTTTATAGAAAGGGCGGCTTCTTTATTTTTAAATTCATTGCTTACACCAAGAGGGAATTCTCTTGTGAGCGTGGCATCATCAAGAGGGTATTTTACTCCTTGGAAAGAGACCCCTGTACACTTTGCAGAAAGAGAAAACAGAGAGATATAGCTATCTTCTTCTGAAAAAATTTTAATACCTTGAGCTTGAGTCGAATTAAGTACAAAGCATTTGTTATTGCCGTCATGCATTTCAAGACAGCTGAAGTTATCCGTATATGAAGACAGTAACTGAATATTGGCAAATGTATGGTCGAGACGGCCTCCGATACCACCGATTATTGTTACATTGGTTGCTTTTAATTCCACTGCCTTTTTAAGGGCAAGTTCTAAATCTGTATAATCTTTTTCAGGTGGAAAATGTTCTGTTGGAACGTTTTCCGGAAGTGGTGAATCTATAGAATCGAAGTCCCCCATTAACAAATCAGGGGTGATATCATATTTATAAGCAATATCGTATCCACCATCGATGCAAATTGTGTAATCAGAATGGTCAATTATTGCATTTAAATCGAGATTTGATTCTAAAAATGAAGTGATTATTACTAAGTTGTTCATTTTATTGTACTTCCTTTTTGTATTATTCTGAATAATTATAAACCCTTGAAAAAGAACTAGGCAAGATATATAATAAAATTGTTCAAAAAACAACGAGGAGAGGCTTATGGAGACTAAAATTACAACAATTTTAAAGGAACAAGTTGATCCCGTACTGGCGGCTCATTATGGCGGTGCGGTCCTTACAGGTATCGAGGATGGAACCGTGTATGTGAAGCTTACAGGTCAGTGTGCATCATGTCCTTCAGCAGGGGCAACCTTGGAGGGCGTCGTTAAGGAAATCTTGATGGCGGAGGTCCCTGAAATTAAGGATGTAGTGCTCGACCAGACTGTCAGTGAAGACCTTCTGGATATGGCAAGAATGATTTTGAACAAAAGAAAATAGTTTAGGTTTATCTCATTCTCAGGCAATTACGTGTTGAGAAGAGAGTATTATTTAAAAGGAGTGATTTAATATGTTAATGACAAAAGAGCAGTATATCGAAAGCTTAAGACAGATGAAGACTAGAGTTTACATGTTCGGTGAAGAAGTTGAAAATTGGGTAGATCATCCAATCATCAGACCTTCAATCGAATGTGTTGGTATGACTTATGAACTGGCGAACGATCCTGAATATGCAGATCTCGTAACAGCTAAGTCAAGCTACACTGGAGAAACTGTAAACAGATTCACACACCTGCACCAGAGCACTGACGACCTGATCAAGAAGGTTAAGATGCTGAGACTGCTGGGACAGAAGACAGCTTCATGTTTCCAGAGATGTGTAGGTATGGACGCTTTCAATGCAATGTTCTCAACTACATATGAACTGGATAAAAAGCATGGAACTAACTACCATGAAAACTTCAACAACTTCCTGAAGATGGTACAGGAAAACGACTACGTTGTAGACGGCGCTATGACTGACCCTAAGGGCGACAGAGGTCTGGCTCCAAGTGCTCAGAAGGACGCTGACCTGTTCCTGCACATCGTTGAAAGAAGAGAAGATGGTATCGTAGTAAGAGGAGCTAAGGCTCACCAGACTGGATGCGTTAACTCACATTGGCACATCGTAATGCCTACACAGGCTATGAGAGAAGAAGATGCTGACTATGCAGTAGCATTCGCAACTCCAACTGATGCTGAAGGTATCTACATGATCTACGGAAGACAGTCATGTGACACAAGAAAGATGGAAGATGGCGCTGACGTTGACCTGGGTAATGCTGTATTCGGCGGACAGGAAGCTCTCGTAGTATTTGATAACGTATTCATTCCTAATGAATATATCTTCATGGCTGGAGAATATGATTTCTCAAACATGATCGTAGAAAGATTTGCTGGATACCACAGACAGTCATATGGCGGCTGCAAAGTTGGTGTAGGCGACGTTCTGATCGGTGCTGCTGCTCTGGCTGCTGACTACAATGGTGCTAACAGAGCTTCACACGTTAAAGATAAGCTGATCGAAATGGTTCACCTGAACGAAACTCTGTACTGCTGCGGTATCGCTTGCTCAGCTGAAGGTGCTCCTACAGAAGCTGGTAACTACCAGATCGACCTGCTGCTGGCTAACGTATGTAAGCAGAACGTAACTAGATTCCCTTACGACATCACTAGACTGGCTGAAGATATCGCAGGCGGACTGATGGTAACAATGCCTGCAGAATCAGACTTCAATTCAGACGTAGTTGTAGGTAAGAACGGCGAAACTGTTGGAGAAATCTGCAACAAGTACTTCGTTGGATCACCTGCATGCACAACTGAAGAAAGAATGAGAGTTCTGAGACTTATCGAAAACCTGTGCTTAGGTACAGCTGCAGTTGGATACAGAACAGAATCACTCCACGGTGCAGGATCACCTCAGGCTCAGAGAATCATGATCGCTAGACAGGGTAACCTGGAAGCTAAGAAGGCTCTTGCTAAGAATATCGCAGGAATCAAATAAGCTTAGATCGTTTAATAAAAAACAATAAAATCATTGGGGCCGCTTTGAAAGCCGAAGCGGTCTCATTTTAAAATTTATAGTAATACAGAGGTTGTTTATGAAGTGCGGCGTAAGATTTTGTGGAGGCTGTAATCCTAGATTCGAGAGGGGAGAAGTCTTCCGACAGTTAAAAAGAGACATTAGAAATATTGAATTTACGTATGCAGACGAGGACGAAAGCTATGATATGCTCCTTGTCATAGGTGGATGTCCCAGCTGTTGCGCAGCATATGAACAATACGATGTAAACGGCAATGTATATAAGATCTGGGATATTTCTCAGGTTGAAGGAATAAAAGAAAAATTACTTGAACTTAAATAGTTTAACGGAGGAAAATCTAAAATGGATTGGAAAACAAAGTATGCAGACAAAGTGATGTCAGCCGATGAAGCAGTTAAGCTTATCCAGTCAGGCGACACAGTAGTTCTGGCACATGCTGTAGCAGAACCTAAGGCACTGGTAGATGCTATGGTTGAAAACAAGAACCTGTACAAGGACATCACAGTATCTCACATGGTAACTCTTGGTAAGGGTGAATATGCAAAACCTGAAAACAGTGATGTTTTCAGATACGAAGGTTGGTTCACTTCACCTTCAGTAAGAAATTCAATCGCAGAAGGACACGGAGATTTCATTCCTGTATTCTTCCACGAAATCCCAAGCCTTATCAGAAGAGATATGCTGCACGTTGACGTAATGATGGTTACAGTAACTCCACCGGATGAACATGGATATTGTAACGTAGGCGTATCATCAGACTACACAATGCAGTCAATCAAGTCAGCAAGAGTAGTTCTGGCTGAAGTTAACGATCAGGTTCCTACAGTATTTGGTAACGCTTATGTTCACGTAGATGAAATCGATGCTATGGTTGAATTCAGCAGACCACTGCCGGAAGTTAAGCCTGCAGTAATCGGACCTGTAGAAGAAGCTATCGGTAAGAACTGTGCTTCACTGATTAATGATGGTGATACACTGCAGCTGGGTATCGGCGCTATTCCTGACGCTGTTCTGGCACAGCTGGGCGAAAAGAAGAACCTGGGTATCCACTCAGAAATGATTGCTGACGGTGTTGTAGACCTGTTTGAAAAGGGCGCAATCGACTGCTCACAGAAGGGTATTGACGAAGGAAAGATCGTTGTTACATTCTTAATGGGTACTAAGAAGCTGTACGACTGGTGTGATAAGAATCCTATGGTTGAACTGAGAGAAGTTGACTATGTTAACCACCCAATGACAGTTTGCAACCTGAAGAACCTGGTTTGCATCAATGCATGTGTACAGGTAGACTTCATGGGACAGATTGTTTCAGAATGTATCGGTACTAAGCAGATCTCAGGTGTAGGCGGACAGGTAGACTTTATCCGTGGTGCATCAATGTCAAAGGACGGCAAGGCAAAGGCTATCATCGCTATGCCATCAGTAACTGTTAAGAAAGACGGTTCAATGGTTTCAAAGGTTGTTCCATTCATCGATCACGGTGCTGCTGTAACAACATCAAGATGTGATGCTGACTATGTTGTAACAGAATATGGTATCGCTAAGCTGAAGGGTGCAAACTTGAAGGATAGAGCTAGACAGCTGATCAACATCGCTCACCCTGATTTCAGAGAAGAGCTGAAAGAACAGTTCAAGGCTAGATTCAACGCTGAGTTTTAATTAGATTTATTTGGAGGTAAATAAAATGCAAGCATTAAGAGTAGTTCCTGCTATACATTATTTTGATACTTTTAAAGAATTCAACGAAGAATTCAAATTAGGAAAAGGTGACATCCTGGTAACTAACCAGTGGATGTATGATCCATATGTAGCACCACTCGGAATCGACATTCCTGTAATCTATCAGGAAAAGTATGGTGCAGGCGAACCAACAGACGAAATGATGGACGCTATGAAGGAAGAAATGGACAAGTATGAATTTGATAGAATCATCGCTTTCGGTGGCGGTACTATCGTTGACATCTGTAAAGTTCTGGCATGCGAAATTCCTGATAAGGCTGCTGACCTGTTCACAGGAAAAGTTGCTCCTAAGAGAGTAAAGAAGCTGGTTCTGGTTCCTACAACTTGCGGAACAGGTTCAGAAGTAACTAACGTTGCAGTAGCTTCAATCCCTTCAATGAACCTGAAGAAGGGTATCGCTGACGAACAGACTTATGCTGATCACGCAGTTCTGATTCCTGAATCACTGGCAGGACTTCCTGACAAAGTATTCGCTACTTCATCTGTAGACGCTCTGATTCACGCTATCGAATCATTCCTGTCACCAAAGGCTTCAGCTTTCACAGAAATGTATTCACTGCAGGCTATCGAAATGATCATGGCAGGATACAAGAAGATCATCGAAAGAGGCGGAAACACTAAGGAAAATAGAGCTGACCTGCTGAAGGACTTTGCTCTGGCTTCAAACTATGCAGGTATCGCTTTCGGTAATGCAGGATGCGCAGCAGTTCACGCTCTGGCATATGCACACGGTGGCGCTTTCCATATCCCACACGGCGAAGCTAACTTCATCTGCTTCACAGAAGTATTCAAGATGTACATGAAGAAGAACCCTGAAGGCAAGATTTCAGTTGCTAACAAGATCTTCGCTGACATTTTAGGATGTGACATTGCTGATGTTTATCCGGCACTGGATGAATTCCTCGGCAAGCTGATCGACAAAAAGCCTCTGAAAGAATATGGAATGACTGAAGAAATGGTTGCTGAATTTGCTAAGTCAACAGTTGACAATCAGCAGAGACTGCTGGGCAACAACTACGTTGAGCTGACAGAAGAAGAAATCGCTGAAATCTTCCAGAACCTGTATTAATAAGGTCTTTAAAGTCCCGAAGTAATTCGGGACTTTTTAATTGCTTTGAATTATGGTATTATATTATAAATAAATTTGAAAACAGAGAGGTACTTTATGCAGAATAATATGATGGGGCAAAACATAATAATTACTGAACCTAGCAGCAATCTTCGTGCCTTGGGAAGAAATGCTCTCAAAGGAAAGTGGAAAGTTGCGATTTTAGCAGTAATCGTAATGGAGCTTTGCGTTCAGTTACCACAAATAATTCTAAATGGACTTTTTGGAACAAAGGCTGATTTATACAGCATTCAGTCAGAGGCTAATGTTGATTTTTATAGTAGCTTATACAATAGTTTACCAAGTGTTTCACCTTTAGCAAGTATTTATGTTATAGCAGTGACTGGAGCATTCACTCTTGGAATCATAATATTCTTCCTTGCTATGTTTAGAAGACAGCAGGTTGGAGTTACTGACATTTTCCTTGGCTTCGAACATTTTGGTAAAGCCCTTGGACTGTTGATTTTCCAATCAATTTTTGTATTATTATGGACACTGCTATTCATCTTTCCGGGAATTATAGCTTCTATTAGATATAGCCAAGCTTTCTTTGTATTAGCAGATGATCCTAGTAAGAGCATTAGAGAATGTATGAATGAAAGTAAGATGATGATGAAAGGAAATAAAGCTAAGTATTTCTGTCTTACACTTTCATTCCTCGGATGGACACTTTTAGCTGCAATTCCAAGTGGAGTTTTAGAGGGCATAGCAAGTGCTACATATGCTCCTATGTTTGTACAGTCATTGGTTGCATTGGTTTCTTCACTTTTCATAGTGCCTGTATATGTTTATGTATATTCAACTACTGCAGGATTTTATGAAATTTTGGCAGGTCACTTGATTAAAGAAACTGAACCGGCTCCAATCGATCCGTCTGACATTCCGACAATTGTTGAGCCTGTAGAAGAACCAAAGGAAGATTAATTATGTGTAAATATAAGTTTTTTAATCATAAGGAATGTGACTTTTTTCCTTGTCATGATGTGAAAAACGAAGACGACTTTAACTGTCTTTTCTGCTATTGTCCATTGTATACGTTAGGGGACAAATGCGGTGGAAACTTCACTTATCTTGATAATGGAATTAAAGATTGTAGCAATTGTATGGTTCCTCATAGCAGAGGTGCATATGACTACATTATGGAAAAGTGTAATCTGTTGATGGACCTTGCCAAAAAATAGAACATGTTTATAATTATTTAGAGCTTGCAAAGCTATTTGCAGGCTCTTTTTTGTAACAACTATCACAAGCGTGCATAATATAATTATGTAAAGGAGTGATTGTATGAAAAATATAATACGTCATTATTTCCCGGGAGGTAATACACCTCTTGGTTTTTATTCGTTTTATGAAAATATAATGTTTACGGAAGAAGCAGAATTGATTATATGCATTAAAGGTGGTCCGGGAACAGGAAAGTCTACTATTATGAAGGATATTGGGGAGTATTATCAATCAAAAGGATTAAGTGTTGATTATTTGTGGTGCTCAGCGGATCCGGATTCATTAGATGGTATTGTTATAAAAGATAAGAAAGTAGCGATTATTGATGGGACTTATCCACATATTGTTGATCCTAAAAATCCTGGGGCAGTTGATGAAATAATAAATTTAGGGGAATGCTGGGATAATAATAAATTAAGAAGCAGCAGGCAAAACATAATAAAACTTAATGAGAGAATAACAAGTGTATATAAAACTGCATACGATTGTTTGAGATACGCATCAAAATATTTGAAAATAATGGAGGAGAATATATGTCTTAAAAAAGAAGAATTTTTAAAAGTTGAGATTGAAGAATTGATTTTAGATAACTTAGAAGAAAAGAAAAGCACAGCAAGTTGTAAATCATTCTTTGCGAGTGCAATAACTTATAAGGGAACAATTAATACTATTGATGTTCTTAAAGAAAATATCAAGAATTATACAGTACTAAACGCTCCGCTTGGCCTAAGAATAGATAGCGTACTAAATGAAGTATCCAAAAGAATATTAGCTTTAGGTTACAGTGAAATTAAATTCTATTGTCCCATGAATCCGCAAAGACTTGAACATATTATTACAGATGATTGTTCTGTAGGTTTGTTTGTTGTCAACGAGTACCATAAGGCAAATATTACTAACTGCAAAGTTATTGATTTAACTTCTTTTGCAGAATATATAGATAAAAAAAATTATAATGCATCTAAGCTTGAATTTGAATTTTGGCTTAAGGCGGCGATATCTAAATTAAAAGAGGCAAAGATCTTACATGATGAATTAGAGGAATGTTATATTCCTGCTATGAACTTTGAAAAGGTAGAAGAAATAAAAGAAAGAATCATATATAAGTTGGAAAGTATATCCTTTTGAAAACTGTTAATAATAGCTTCGAGGTGAAGTGAAATGTTCAGTAACAAAAGACAAAAGCAATTAAGAAACAGGGTGATTTTAGCAGCTTTGGCTGTAGTGGTAATGACATTTGGGATATTGCTTAATTATCATAATCGTTCAAATGAAGAAGCAGTAGAACAAGCAGGAAAGAAAGTCAAAGTTGAAGAGTCGACTACAATACCCGAGAATACTATCGTCGACGGAACTGAGACAGGCACAAGTGACATGCCCGAAACATATTTGATTAAGGTGGAGGACGGAGTTGTTAAAGTTTTTCTTTGTGATTCTAAAGGAAACAGGGAACTCTATTTAATTACTTCTGTACCATTTGATTTGTTATCCGAGAGCGATCAACAGCTGTTTATAGATGGAGTAGAACTTGAGACTGAAGAAGATTTGGGACGGTTTCTTGAAAACTTTGACAGCTAGGGGGACTTAATGAAAAATACGATTATTAAAGGCGCACTAATATTTAGTGTGCTTCTTATTTCCATTGCTTTAGCAGGCCAAGTGTTTTACAATAAAGGCAATCAAGCGTCAGTGCCTGTCGTTACAGAGAAAGTGCTGGTACCTGGAGGACAATCTGTAGGCGTCAAAATGGACGTCAGGGGCGTTTTAATTGTT
Source organism: Lentihominibacter sp. (assembly GCA_045638485.1). Taxonomy (GTDB): domain Bacteria; phylum Bacillota; class Clostridia; order Peptostreptococcales; family Anaerovoracaceae; genus Lentihominibacter. The sequence goes on from JAZUBM010000016.1 coordinate 41,661, forward strand.
GGCCTTGAGGAAATAGAATCAAGTACAGGAGAGGTAGTTAATCCCGGTCTTTTGAGCGGACTTCAGATCGGAGATATGATTATTTCTATTAATGGTACAGATGTTTATGGAGCTGAAGAAGTACAAGAACTGGTAAATGAAGTCAAAGGTTCGATTTCAATGAAGGTAAAGAGAGAAAACAAAGTGTTCAATGTCAAAATTGAACCGGTTATGTCTTCAGATGATGAAATATATAAACTAGGTATATGGGTTAAAGATAAAACTGCAGGAATAGGAACTTTGACTTACTATGATCCCGCAGATTCAACATTTGGTGCCTTGGGTCATGGAATAGTAGATCCTGAAACGGGATCGGTTCTATCTGTTGATACAGGGACTCTTCTAGAAGCAAAAGTTCAGGAAGTTTATGAAGGGGAAGAGGGCCAACCGGGAGAAATAAGAGGAGTCTTTTATCATACTGACAGTCCTATAGGTAACTTAAAGAAAAATTGTGATTTTGGATTGTTTGGAACGGCATACTATCCGGTTGAAAACTCTCTGTATAATAAGCCATTGGCAATTGCTACACAAGATCAAGTTGAGTTGGGGCCTGCATATATTCTGACGACATTGTCGGATAATGAGATTAAACGTTATGAAGTAGAAATCGAGAAAATAGATAAACAACGTGAACCTGAAGACAAAGGTATGGTAATCAAGGTTACCGATGAAAGGCTTCTTGCCGAAAGTGGAGGTATTGTTCAAGGTATGAGTGGAAGCCCAATCATACAAAACGATAGAATTATTGGTGCTGTAACTCATGTGTTTTTGAACGACCCTGAGAGAGGGTATGGGATATTTATCGAATGGATGTTAGACATGTCGAATTTTGTCGAAAACTAAAATAAATTGGAAGTCGATTTCCGTTGATAAAATCTTTCAAATAATTAAGAATATTCTCGTAATAAATATTCTTTTGTAACGGAGGGGAAAAGAATGGAAAAGATTAAAATTGGGATCGCTGATGATAATAAAGAGTTTTGTGAAATCCTTGTAGACTTCTTTGAAGAAAAGGAAGAAATTGAAGTCGTATTTTCATGCCATGACGGTATAAAGACTCTTGAAAACATCAAATCAAAGAAACCAGACATCCTTATCTTAGATATGGTTATGCCACATCTCGACGGATTAGGTGTTCTGGAAGAAATCAATAGCACTGAATTGGACAAGTATCCAAAAACAATCGTGCTTTCTGCTGTTGGACAAGAACCTATAACTCAGAAAGCAATCGGCCTAGGTGCTGAATATTACATAGTAAAACCTTTTAATTTGGATATACTTATGAAGCGTATCAATCAGTTATCAGGTGTTTACAAAGAAGAAAACAAAGTTCAGTATGCCAGAGCGATTGTTAATGAAGACAGTGATGACGCTAAACGTCTGGAAATTGAGATCACCAATATTATTCACGAGATAGGCGTTCCTGCACACATTAAGGGATATCATTACCTTAGAGATGCGATTATCATGGTAGTGGAAGACATAGAGCTTCTGGGTGCAGTTACGAAAGAACTGTATCCGGCTATAGCAAAGCTCAACAAAACCACTCCAAGCCGTGTAGAAAGGGCAATACGTCATGCTATAGAAGTGGCATGGAACAGAGGACGTCTTGAAACAATCAACAACCTCTTCGGTTACACAGTGCAGAACGATAAAGGAAAGCCGACTAACTCAGAGTTCATTGCGATTATCGCTGACAAGCTCAGAATTGAGCGTAAGGCTGGTTAATCACTGAAGGTAGAGATATAACAGTAATAAAAAAACCCGACTTTTAAGGTCGGGTTTTTTTAGTACCTAATTTACTATCTAATATCTAACTGTCGGAGGATAGTCGTTGCAACTGCAGCAATTATCGTTTGAACTTTCCATGTTATTAAAGGTTTCGCTTGTTCCATCATTTCTATCAGGAAATAGTCCCGGGCAGTTCATTACTCCGGTAAGGTTCTCCTGAGCAGGTGCTTCTGCAAATCCTGTAGAAAGAACGCATAATTGTACAGGGACAGTAATCTTTTTCTCTGCTGTTACACAGATGGTTATGATCATATTTGCAGTTACTTCTCCGTTGTTATCAATACATAAGTCTCTGGATGCATTATTAGTAGCAAGACGCCCACTAAAACCAACGTTTGCCAGTTCAGTAAGCCTAGGTAGGAATGCAGAATTGGCTGTATTTGGCATACAAAGTTCAAAGAAATTGGTAAGAACAAGCGGACAATTGGATCTGGCTACATTTAGTTCCGCACAGAGAGTTACAAAACTTTCTCTTCCACAGTTGTCACAGACTGACAGGTCTAAGTAAATTATGATGTTTCCCCAAATCTTGGCGTTTTGAGTACCGAAGATAGGAGTACCGCCTTCTGAGCAGTCGTCGCTATTCGTATCTGAAAACAGCAGTCTTTCCGATGGAACACCGTCAGGCCCGATGGTTTCAACAATGCCATGACTGTCATTTACGAAACATGCACCGGAAACTCCGGTTTCCATTTCCAAAGTTAAGTTATCGGCACATGAAGCATTTGACGGATCAAAGAACTTTTTGATTCTAACGTCTACTATTTTGTTGATTGTGCAGCCACATGGCAGTGCAGGTGTGAATCTAAGATTTTGTACTGTTCGCATCCCCTGAAGATTAAATCTTACGGCATCGTATACGCTTTGGACATATATGGGAGTCGAAACAACATCATCTAAGTTGCCGTTGAATGCACATAGTTGGTTGGCGCGACAATAGGAGTCGCAGCTGTTATTGGATTGTGATGTACTGTATGAGTTCATCTTTACCTCCTTAAATTGTTATAATTATGAAATTTAGTGATTTGTTTACTGGCAGTATATGAAAAGAAATGTTTTTATGTTACAATACAATAATCATTAAAGAAAGGCACGTTAACGATGGTAAAAACAATAAAACTTAACTGTGGAACAACAGTTATTATGGAAAAAACAGATTATGTTCAGTCAGCTGCTTTAGGTATTTGGATCAAGGCAGGAGCATCAGATGAAACTGATGATGTTTCAGGCGTTTCTCACTATATAGAACACATGATGTTCAAAGGAACTGATAGTCGTACAGCTAAAGAAATCGCTTCCGATGTGGATAGAATCGGGGGTGTTTTCAATGCATTTACAGGTAAAGAAGCAACTTGCTACTATATAAAAACATTATCAACAAACATTTATCAGGGGGCTGAAATCCTGCTGGATATGCTTACTAACTCCAAGTTCGATCCTGAAGAAATGGATAAGGAAAGACAGGTAATTTACGAAGAAATCAAAATGGTTAAAGATAGCCCTGATGATGATGTATACGATACTATTTCGGAGCTTGTTTCAAGTGGAAATCCTTTGGGCAGAAGTATCCTGGGAACTCCTGAAAGTCTGGCCGGAATCGATAGAAACAAGATGGTTGGCTATTTGCAGGATAAATATGCCAGAGACAGTATCGTAATAGCAGTAGCAGGAAATTTTGATGAACAGAAAATCATAGATTTGTTTGAGGGTAAGCTTCTTAAACTTCGTGAAAATAAAGTGTCCAAGCCTGTAGAATTAAAACCTTACAAGCAGAGCTTTGATGTAAAGGTTCGTGATATTGAACAGACTCATATTTGTCTCGCTACTCCGGCTGTTTCACTGGCAGATGATAAATACTATTCCTTCGTGTTGATGAACAGTATTTTAGGCGGCAGCATGAGTTCAAGATTGTTCCAGAATATCAGAGAGGAAAGAGGCCTAGCTTATTCAGTATGTTCAATGAACGTATTCTCCAGCTATTGGGGATTCTTCAGCATATATGCGGGTGTTGCTCATGAAAAAGCTAAGGATACTATTGAAGCTGTTAAGTACGAATTGGAACTTCTCAAGAATAAGGGGGTTACAGCTGATGAGCTTGCCATGGCGAAGGAACAAGTAAAGAGTTCATATATATTCGGACTTGAAAACATAAACAGCAGAATGTTCTCTTTAGGAAAGAATCAGCTGCTCCTGGGCAGAGTGTTTGATTCTAAAGATGTTCTCGATTCATTTGATAGAGTGACACAGGATGACATCCTTGAAGCTGCAGCAATAATCGGCGATCATAGAAACTACTGTGGTGCATCTGTAACAGGCAAAGATTTTGATTTGGAAGGAATGATAAAAGGATGAAGATAAATGTAATTGCATTATCCGGAAAAACTCCTGAATATGAAACACAAGGCTCCGCGGGAATGGATATTAGAGCTCATTTAGAAGCACCTATTGAACTTTTACCGGGAAAGCGAGCACTTGTACCTACCGGGCTTTTCATGGAGATTCCTGTAGGGTACGAAGTTCAAATTAGGGCCAGAAGCGGTTTGGCTGTAAAATACGGAATAGGCCTAGTCAACGGTATCGGCACTATAGATAGCGATTACAGAGGAGAAATAAAAGTACCTCTGATCAATTGGGGAGAAGAGTCATTTACCATAAATAATGGCGATAGAATTGCTCAGATGGTCGTTTGTAAGTACGAAAAAGCCGATTTGATAAAAGTAGATGAATTGTCCGAAACAGAACGCGGTGGGGGCGGTTTCGGACATACAGGCATATAACAATAATATAAACAAAATACAAATCTGTCGCATATACTACCTCGAGGTGGTGTAGATGACAGATTTTATTTTGCTCGAACAACTTTATAAGATGATAAAGGAAATTCCCAAGCCCGCACTTTTTCATAGGAAGGGTATAAGAGTTAGTGGATATTTCAGGCCATATATGGATTTTAGTGATTATACAAAAGCTCATATGTTTTCCTCTAATGATGTCGTAACTCCTGTAGATATAAGGTTTTCATCTATGCTAGGAGACGACGGAACTCCTGATACTGTTAGAAATATCAAGGGGATGGAAGTGAAGTTTAAAGACGAGAGTAATGAGCACGATATGTTTTGCAGAAACCTGCCTTTGTCGTTAACAAGTAATTCGGAAGATCTTATAGATATAATAAAAGCTTTTTCGGTTAATAAGGCCTTCGATATGATAAATAATCAGGCTTTGTGGAGGTATGTATGTGACAATTATGAAGCATTAAATTTTGTAATTAGATTATTTTCTGGCTACGGTTTAACAGATAGCTTTATTAACATACAATGGTATTCTGTTAACATATTCATTTGGGAGAACATGTTGGGAAAAAAGACTTTGGTTAAATACAAATGGACACCATTATGTGATATGAAGGAGAGGAATTTAACAGAAGGATATTTGAAAAGGTCCAAAGCTGAATTTGTTGCAGGATATGATTGTAACAGAGCTTCCAATGAATTGATTAACATGATCGATAGACAAAAGTATCCGGGACTTGAATTACAAATACAGATGATTGATATGAGCAGGCCTTACGATGACCATTATCTTAATAGGACATTGATCTGGAACGAAGAAGAAATTCCATATAGAGCTGTGGGTATTTTGAGAATTAATAATTATTTCAACGAGTTATATGATGGGGAAAAATTGGTACATAGCGCATGTAATAATATGAATGGTATAAGAGTTAAGGAAGATGAGTTATCCGAACTTAATGATTATTTAACTAAGATAGTAGAATGTGAAAGGAGTTTTGTTTGATGAATACTTTTGAACAAATATCTGCCTTTTATATGAGTTTAAGTGATAAAGAAAAGTTAGAACTTTGCGAAATACTTGCAGAAAGCATCTTTTTTTTAGAAGACAGAGAACAGGAAAATATTCTTAAGCTTTTGTTTGAGGCTGAACCTGAGCTTTGCGAAAGAATAAGAAGAATTAACGACTTTACAAGGTGATATAGTGTATGTATTATTATATTGCGGAGGATAATTATGAGTATCAGAACAGATGTAGAAAGAAGAGAATTTGAATATTTATCAGAGTTTGCCACAAAATCTGCAGAAAGCAAAGGGCGTAAATTTGATGAAGAAAAGTGCAGCATCAGAACTGATTTTCAGAGGGATAGAGACAGGATAATCCATTCAAAGGCATTTAGAAGACTGATGCATAAGACCCAGGTATTTCTGGCGCCTGAAGGAGATCATTACAGAACTCGTTTAACTCATACTATTGAGGTTTCACAGATCGCCAGAACCATTGCCAGAGGAACAGGTCTAAATGAAGATTTGACTGAGGCTATAGCTATGGGTCATGATTTGGGACATACTCCTTTTGGTCATAGTGGTGAAACGGTTTTAGCTGAGATATATCCGGGTGGCTTTAAACATAATGTACAGAGTTTGAGAGTTGTGGACGTTCTTGAGTCCAGCACATCAAGACAGGGAATGAATCTTACTTTGGAAGTTAGAGATGGTATATTGAACCACACAGGTGGAAAGACTCCGATTACTCCGGAAGGTCAGATTGTAAAAGTAAGTGACAGAATCGCGTATATCAATCATGATATCGATGATGCTATTAGAAGTGGAATCATAACAGTCGATGACTTGCCTAGAGATAGCATTGAAATTCTCGGAGATACACATAAGAAGAGAATTGATACCTTGGTTCGAGATATGATTGAAAACAGCATCAATAAACCTACTGCTCAACTGAGTAAGGAAAAAATGGGTGCTATGAATCATTTGAGAGCTTTTATGTTTGAAAATGTGTATCATAATACGAAGGTAAAGAAGATAGAAGATATCAATAAAGTCAAAGAAATAGTTGAATTCTTGTATAATTATTATTTAGAGAATAATGATGCTTTGCCTAAGGAACTTATGACAATGAGCAATGAGTATTCAATCGAAGAATTGGTCAAAGACCATGTGGCCGGAATGACTGATAGGTATGCAATAAACATGTACGAAGAATTAACAAAAAATTATAAAAGATTTTTTTAAAAAAAATAAAGGAAAGTGCGAGCTTTTAGCGTATATATAAATAAACAAGAGTAAAAGGGTGTAAGAGGGGCAAAAGTGAGCACAAGAAATCAGGTAAATATAGTAGATGAAATAAAAAGCAGGTGTAACATTGTGGATGTTATAGGCCGTGTAGTTCCTCTTAAAAAAGCAGGGAGTAATTACAAGGGTGTATGTCCGTTCCATAATGAAAAGACACCTTCTTTTGTTGTTTCTGAGACAAAGCAAATATTTACTTGTTTCGGTTGTGGCGCAACAGGAGATGTCCTTGCATTTGTCACACGATATTACAACCTCGATTTTAAGGGTGCGGTTGAAATGCTGGCTAAGGAGTATGGCATAAGCCTTGAAGGTGCCTTTAAAGGAAATAAAAATAATGACGAGCTTTACGAGATAAATCGTCAAGCTGCAAGATTTTTCTTTAAAGCTCTTAGAGAAAAAGCTAACCCAGGATATACTTATATGAAGAATAGAGGAATATCCGAAGACACCCTCAATAAATTCGGAATAGGATATGCAGACGATCAATGGGATAGTTTGTACAAACATCTGAAGGGACTTGGATACTCAGAGGACAAGCTGATGGATCTGGGGCTCATATCTAAATCCAAAGATAGATATTTTGATAAATTTAGAGGGAGAGTCATTTTTCCAATAATGAATACATCGGGAAAGGTAATAGGTTTCGGCGGTAGAATCATTGGAGATGGGGAACCTAAATACCTTAACTCACAGGAATCGGGCGTTTTCCAGAAGAAATTCAATTTATACGGTTTGAATTTGGCTGGTAAGGAAGTAAGAAACGAAGATTCCATCGTACTGGTTGAAGGATATATGGATGTAGTTTCTCTTTATCAGCATGGTATAAGAAATGTATCGGCATCATTAGGTACTGCGCTTACAGAAAACCAGGCAAGACTTATAAAGAGATATACTAAAAATGTAGTTCTTTCATATGACGCCGATCAAGCTGGTCAGAATGCTGCATTAAGAGGTCTTGATATACTTTATAACGAAGGATGTAGAGCAAAAGTATTGAAAGTTACGGACGGTAAGGATCCGGACGAGTTTATCAAGAAGAATGGTAAAATTGCATTTAAAGAACTTATAAAGAATGCATTACCATATGGAGATTTCAAGCTGGGAATGGCCAAGTCAAAATATGATTTGAGTGATCAGCAGGACCGCATAGATTTCTTGCGTGATGCAGTTGGCATTCTAAGAGGTATGAAACCTGTTGAAGCCGATATTTATATCAAGAAATTGGCTGAAGAAACCGGTATTTCTGAAGGAGCTATAAGATTCGAGTATTCAGGCAATAATAGTCAGGATAAGGGCTCTACGGTTTATAGAGATGAATCATCTGATAATGATTTTCAGCAAAAGGAAATTCCTTTGGTTGAACAAGATCTCTTAAAACTAATGCTGATAGATAAGAATTTTGCAGACCTTCCAAGTGATATTAATAAAATAGCATTTGAATCGTATGCAGGAAGAGTTATTTATGAGAAGATAATGTCTCTCAAAAATAACGATAATCACGTGGACCTGAATAAATTGACTGACAACCTGGATGAAGAAACTCTCAAACAACTTGATGTTGTGAAAGAAAAAATCATACCGCACGGCAGAGAAATGGCAATATATGATGAATGTATCGGTCAGATTAGAAAAAGAGAACTCAAAGCTAAGGAAGCACAAATAATAATGCAGCTTTCAATGGCAGATGAAGAAGAAAATCACGATGACATTATAAAGCTGACTCAGCAGCTGATGGATATACAAAAGAAAATAAGGGAATAAGAGGAAGAAAAAGTGGAAAAAGAAAAAGACATGCAGAACAAAGTTAATAATGAAGTGAATGAAGTTATGAACGATGAAGCAAAAGGTCAGATTATTAAAGACTTAACTGAAAAAGCTTCAAATGGTGGGAAAATGTCTCTTACTTATACTGACATTTCCAACAGACTGGGCGATGTTGAGCTGGATAAGGATCAGATGGAAGAAATCTACGAAACTCTTATGGGAAAAGGTATCGAAGTTGTCCTGGAAAGTGAACCGGATGACATCGACTTACTGGAACTGGATGAAGAAGATGTTGACGATCCTGAAGTAGACGCTGTAATGGCCGAGAATCCAAACGCTAAGGAAATAGACCTGGAAGCAACTATTTCAAAGAATATCGCAGTGGATGACCCTGTAAGAATGTATCTTAAGGAAATCGGTAAGGTGCCTTTGCTTACTGCTCAGGAAGAAATCGAACTTGCTAAGAGAATGGAACAGGGTGACGAATACGCTAAGCAGAAGCTTTGTGAAGCAAACCTTAGACTGGTAGTAAGTATTGCAAAAAAATACGTTGGAAGAGGAATGCTATTCTTAGATCTTATTCAGGAAGGTAACCTTGGTCTGATTAAGGCTGTAGATAAGTTTGACTGGACAAAGGGATACAAGTACAGTACTTACGCTACTTGGTGGATCAGACAGGCGATTACAAGAGCAATTGCTGACCAGGCAAGAACTATCACAATTCCTGTTCATATGGTAGAAACAATCAACAAGCTGATCAGAGTTTCAAGACAGCTGTTGCAGGAAGAAGGAAGAGAACCTTCACCTGATGAAATCGCTGCAGAAATGGGAATTTCTGTTGAGAAGGTAAGAGAAATCCTTAAAATTGCTCAGGAACCTGTTTCACTGGAAACTCCTATCGGTGAAGAAGAAGACAGCCATCTGGGAGACTTCATCCCTGATGAAGATGCTCCTGCACCTGCAGAAGCAGCTGCATTCTCAATGCTGAAAGAACAGCTGGTAGATGTTCTGGGAACTCTTACAGAAAGAGAACAGAAAGTACTTAAATTAAGATTTGGACTCGAAGACGGTAGAGCTCGTACCCTTGAAGAAGTAGGTAAGAAGTTTGACGTTACAAGAGAAAGAATCAGACAGATTGAAGCTAAGGCGTTAAGAAAACTGAGACATCCTACCAGAAGTAAGAAACTGAAGGATTATCTGGAGTAAAATATGATTAAACTTAGTGATAGACTGCAAATTATTGCAGACAAAATCGAAGAAAAAGAAACCATGGCCGACATCGGAACCGACCATGGTTTTTTGCCTATTTATTTGAAACTCTCAGGCAAGTGTCCGAAAGTAATAATGGCTGATGTGAGTAGACCGTCCCTCGGTAAGGCTGAGGCTAATGCTGCCATGTATGCTCCTGATGAAAAAAACATGCATTTTAGAGCAGGGGATGGATTGGCAGTTTTGGAAAAAGGTGAGGCGGATGCTGTTGTTATAGCAGGCATGGGAGGCAAGCTCATAAGAGATATAATGGCTGCCGATATGGAAGTTACTTGTTCAGTAAAGAAGTTCATAATGCAACCAAGAATTGGACAAGGGCACCTAAGAAAGTGGCTTGTGGAGAATGGATTTAAGATAGTTGCTGAAGATGTTGTTATCGAAGGAGATTATATTCCTGAGATTATTACTGCAATTTCTCCTGGATATGATGTAGCGTGGGGAAATATAACTTGTGATATCGACGATTCTAATGATGGCGATTCTATTGCATGGAAGATTCCGCCTTGGATTGTTAGTGCCGGTGGTCCGGTAGGCGATTTCCTCGATAGAAATATAGAAATGTATGAGGATAGACTGGTCAATGTAAAGAAGGCTAAAGTTAGAAATATTGAGCTGGAAGATAGTATTGTAAGTGATATTGATTATCTGAAGAAACTTCGAAAGGAGTGGGAAGATGGAAAAGATATTATTTAAGGGAAATGATGTTTATAAAGTCGGTGATATCGTTGACTTAATTGAGAAATTAGTTCCTTCAGCACTTCAAGAAGAGTGGGATAATAGCGGACTGCTGATTGGTTTTGAAGATAAGGAAGTAAGTAAAATTCTTACTTGTCTTGAAATCGACGACAGAGTAGTTAAGGAGGCTAAAGAAATCGGTGCTGATATGATTATCACACACCATCCGCTGATATTCGGCGGAATAAAAGCCCTGAACGATGGTGATTATAAAGGTTCTATAATTATGGACCTGATTGGTTCAGGGATATCTGTATATTCCTCTCATACGCCTTTTGACAAGGTTAAAGGAGGAAACAATGATATTATTATGGGACTCCTTGAACTTGGCTCTGTGAAGAATCTGAGCGGTCAGGACGTAGCTTCTGCTTCTAAGATGATAGAAAGAAAAGATGAAGCTGACATTGGCAGAATGGGTGAATTGAAAGAACCTATGGCTTTTAGAAATGTTATCGGCCTTGTGGCTGATAAGCTTGATCTTAGCACAAGACAGCTTCACGTAGCAGGAGATTTGGATAAGGAAATCACTAAGATTGGTTGTTGCAGTGGTGCAGGGGCTGACTTGGCTATGATGGCTGCCGGTGCAGGTTGTCAGCTGTTTATTACAGGCGATGTAAAGTATCATGAGGCACAGGATGTTATCCAGTCAGGCATGTGTATTATAGACGGTGGTCACTACGGAACTGAGAAGTTCTTCGCTGAAGGCATGAAGAAGATGCTTGAAAAGAAGCTTGATGGAAAGGTTCAGGTTGTGGCTTCAGAAGTTGTGCTTGATCCGTTCGTGGTTTTGTAAAATAAAAAAGCTGGTCTAATGACCAGCTCTTTTATTTGGTGCGGATAAGAGGATTCGAACCTCCACGTCGTCAACCAACACACGGACCTGAACCGTGCGCGTCTGCCAATTCCGCCATATCCGCACGTCTATGTTTTTCTTCGCTTTCTTCAAGCGACTGTTTTAATATACATCATCTACAGACATAATGCAAGCATTTTTTTCATTTTTTTTTAAAAAATTATACAATTTGTAGAGACAATATTCTAAATGGTTTGGGCAAGACATAAGCCGGGTTCTGTATTAAACGATCATCTATCTCGACTTACTGTTACCAATAAGCTCCAGCCATCTACCTCCCGGACAGCGACGGGCAGCCGCCTTTTGCGTCCTATTTGATGTTGCTCCGAATGGGGTTTACACGAGAAGTATGTTACCATACCTCCCTGTGAGCTCTTACCTCACAATTTCAACCTTACCACGGCATTACCCGTTTCGGCGGAATGTTTCTGTTGCACTTTCCCTACAGTTGCCTGCGGCGGACGTTATCCGTCATCCATGCCCTGCGGAGCCCGGACTTTCCTCATGCGTAAGCACGCGATCGCCTGGTCTGCCCAAAATACTGCTATATTATAATCATGTTTAAAAAGTTTTCAACGAATTGACCGCTTTTTCTTCAAGTTTTGTCAGGTATTCGTGATCATGCCTGATCTTCATCAGGATATCCCTGTGCTCTTCTTCACCTGCATTCAGATTTGTCTCCTGCTCCTCGAGACTGCTGAGTTTCCAGCGGATCCTGTTCAGAGCCAGCTCCGGATCCGCACTTACTATTTCTTCCGGATATTTCCACCGGATGTCATCTTCAGGATAAGGAGCTTCTCTGTATTTATCTGCAGCAGGCACAGCAGCGATTATCTCACATGCAAACTTGCCTTCTTTTGCAAGTTTTTCGCTTTCTATATCCCAGCCGTGTGTGTACAGGTAATACCTCAATGTGCCGGAATGCTTCCGGGGCTGAAGTACAAGTCTTCTGAAGCTTTTGCTTTTTTTCTCGTCTT
>JAZUBM010000017.1:0-2912 GCA_045638485.1 Lentihominibacter sp.
AATAAGCATATCATGGCACTCGGTCTTACGAAGGGAGAGAACTGTTTCTCATATCCTAAATACACTCAGGTTCAGGCAAAAGAACTGATTGAGGTATTAAAGGATATTGCAGACTTTGTTGTGATAGACTGCTCCTGCCATCTGTCCGATGACATACTTTCAACGATGTCGCTTATTGAGGCAGATTGTGTGTTAAGGCTTATAAACTGCGACCTAAAATCAATCTCATATCTGTCTTCGCAATTACCCTTGCTTGCAGACAGCAAGTTCAGGAGTGATAGGCAGCTTAAGGTTGCAAATGATGTGAAGAGCATACATTCGAGAGAGAACATTGAGCAGATTATAGGCGGTGTATCATTTACAATTCCGCATAGCGACTTGGTAGAGAAGCAGTACCTTGAAGGCGAACTTCTTAAGAATACACCAGAGAAAAGGGAATCGAAAGAGTTCCGTGTGATGATAGAGGATATAGCAGAGGAGGTGTTCGACCTTGATTAACCAGAATACTTCCCATGACTTATTCTTCGCGCCTACTAAGGTAAGCGACTTCCCAAGTGTGCTTGAAGAAGTACAGGAGCATATATCTCAAAATTATGCTTCACTTCTTTTGGAAACAGATAAGAATGTCGCAAAGGAACAGATAAAGTTCCAGATACAAAAATATCTTGCAGACAAAAGACTCAGTGCAGACGGAATGTCAGAGGATGAGCTTGTCGACAGGTTATATACCGAAATGGCAGAATACTCATTCCTGACAAAATACATATTCAGCAAGGGTATTGAGGAAATAAATATCAATGCATGGAATGACATTGAAATTCACTATTCAGGCGGAAAAAGAGGTAAACTCGATGAACACTTTGACTCTCCACAGCATGCAGTAAATGTTGTAAGACGTATGCTTCATGCATCCGGGATGGTGCTTGATAATGCTTCTCCCGTAGTTCTTGGGAGCTTGACGAAGAATATTCGTATTGCGGTAATCAAAGCACCAGTTGTGGATGAGGAGGCAGGTGTAAGTGCATCAATCCGTATTGTAAATCCGATGAACTTTGCAAAGCAGGATTTGATAGACTATGGAACAGCAACAGCACCGATGCTTGATTTCTTATCAATGCTTATAAGGTACGGAGTAAGTGTCTGTGTTGCCGGAGCCACAGGTAGTGGTAAGACAACCGTTGCAGGTTGGATGCTTTCGACATACCCTGATGACAAGCGAGTTTTCTCAATTGAAAGCGGTAGCCGAGAGGTCTCACTTGTTAAAGAGAAAGACGGAAAGGTTACCAACAATTCAGTTCAGACTCAAACAAGGCCATCAGAAAATGAGGCACAAAATATCACGCAGGTAAAGCTTCTTGATGTTGCTTTGCGATTCAATCCTGATCTGATATTTGTTGGTGAGATCAGAGATATGGAAGCTTATGTCGCACAGGAAGCAAGCCGAACAGGTATTCCTGTCTTGACAACAATCCATTCAAACTCTTGTGAAGCAACATATTTCAGAATGGTAACACTTTGTAAGAGAATGTTTGATGCAGCAGATAAAACTCTGTATGACCTTGTAACTGAAGCATTCCCGATTATAGCTTATGCAAAACAGCTTGAAAACGGAGAGCGAAAGATTATGGAGATTATGGAGTGTGAAATCAAACCGGATGGAGAAAGAGTGTACAGAACCATATACCGATACAACATCAAAGAAAACTACTATGATGAAAATGGTAAGCTTGTTATAAAAGGCGAGTATGAGTTCGTAGGTGAAATTTCCGAAGGGCTAAAGAAAAGACTTACCGAAAACGGCATACCGAGAAGTTGGGTCGATAGAATTTGCAGAGGGGAGGCGATAGCTTGCTAACATTAAGATTATTTGCATTTATTGCGATGGTTGCGGGTGTTCTGAAACTGCTTGATATCAGGTTCCTGGATTTGTTTAAATCCGTATTTGACAGACCGAAATCAATCAGGGATCAGGTAAACGAAGTGACCAATAAGAAAAAGAAAAACTTCTTAAGAAGAGAGGTTGAAGAAATAACCGAGATAATGAGAATGACCGGCAGGGAAGATAAAATCCCTGTTATTTTTATTGCCTGCGGTGTATTCGCCATAGCAGGTGCGGTCATTGCTTCGGTGTTTAATAATGTTTACATGATACCTCCTCTTGCAATCGGTATGATGTTTGTGCCTGTGTGGTATGTAAAACTTACAGCTAGTCATTTCAGGAAGGATGTATCGGAAGAACTTGAAACAGCCTTGTCGATCATAACAACTGCATATATCAGAAACGAAGATATCGTAACTGCGGTTGAGGAAAATATCGCATACCTTAATCCGCCGATAAAGGATGTCTTTACTGATTTTCTGGTACAGCTGAAACTCATCGACTCCGATGTGAATAAAGCTATTGCAAACCTTAAAGACAAGGTCGATAACGATGTATTCCATGAGTGGTGCGATGCACTTATGCTTTGCCAACAGGACAGAGGACTGAAAACTACATTGACACCGATAGTTGCAAAGCTGTCGGATATCCGTGTTGTAAACTCAGAACTTGAACTGATGCTGGCAGAACCGAGAAAAGAATTCATCATAATGGCACTGTTGGTAATTGCGAACATACCGATAATGTATTTCTTAAACAAGGATTGGTACGATGTGCTGATGCACACAGCAGTCGGCAAAATAATACTTTCGGTTGACATAGCCGCAATCTTTATATCAACTGCCTTTGTGGTGAAGGTTACAAAACCAATAGAATTCAAGAGGTGATGATTATGGAAAAGAAAAAAGAACAACTTTGCCCGACTTGCCTTACAGGAGCAAATTCCGTAAAGCTTGATCCGCGCGAACCTTTCTGTCCTTTCTTTCACCTTCATAGTGCAAACGGATGTGCCGGATATAAACCATTAGAAGGA
>JAZUBM010000018.1:0-14343 GCA_045638485.1 Lentihominibacter sp.
CTGCCACCTCACATGATGGTTGTTGGACTGTTCGTAATCGGATGCTTCATCTCACTGTCAATGGGTACTTCAGTTGGTACAGTAACTGCTCTGGCTCCAATTGCTCTGGGTGTTGCAACTCAGACAGGCATCCCTGCTGCACTTTGCGCAGGCGCTGTAGTATGTGGCGCAATGTTTGGGGACAACCTTTCCATCATCTCAGATACTACTATCGCTGCAGTAAGAACTCAGGGTTGCGAAATGAGAGACAAGTTCAAGCAGAACTTCTTCATCGTACTTCCTGCTGCTATCATCACTGTCGTGCTGTTCTTCTTCACAAGCAGAGGAATCGAAGCTTCTGCAGAAGTTGGAGCATGGAACTTCGTTGAAGTAATCCCTTACCTGGTAGTTCTGATTGGAGCACTGATTGGTCTCAACGTATTCCTGGTACTGTTCATCGGTATCATCCTTTCAATGATCGTTGGTATTTCAGGTGGAGCATTCACATTTATGGAATCATTCACTATCATCGGTCAGGGTATGACAGGTATGTTTGAAATCTCAATCATCTCTATCATCGTAGCTTGCATGGTATCACTGATAAGAGAAAACGGTGGTATTGCTCTCATCATTGAAACAATCGAAAAGACTGTTAAGGGCAAGCGTGGTGCTGAACTCGGTATCGGTATCCTGGTACTGCTGGTAGACCTGTGCACAGCTAACAATACAGTTGCTATCGTAATGGCAGGTCCTGTTGCAAGAGACATCGCCGATAAGTTCGGAGTGGATCGTAAGAGATCAGCTTCAATTCTGGACATCTTCGCATCAGTTGGTCAGGGACTCATCCCTTACGGTGCACAGCTGCTTACAGCTGCAGCACTGGTAGGCGTATCACCAATGGCTATCATTCCTAGCCTGTACTACCCAATCCTGATGCTGGTATGCGTTGTACTGTTCATCTTCTTCAGACCACAGAAGAGCGAAAAATAAAGCTTAAATAGTAATTAAAGCGTTGGTTTCATTGCCGACGCTTTTTTATTTCCCAGCCGCCCGCTAGGGCATTTTTTAGTGCCTTACATTCAGTTATCTATGTTGAGGACCTAGTGAGGCAGGGCGTCGGCGACAGGCTGCTCAAAACAGGCACTAAAAAAGAGCCGTCGCATACGCGTCAGCTCTTCTTTCTTTGGTTTACTCTCCCCTATAAGCCATATACTAAGCAATAGGTGTAACGTTGATAGCTCTCATCTTTTCACTATTCTTAGGGTCCGGCTCTGTTTCAAAAGTGACTTTCTGACCTTCAGCAAGAGTCTTAAAACCATCAATATTTATAGCTGAGAAGTGTACAAATACATCTTCACCCACTTCGTCGTCACAGATAAAACCAAAGCCTTTATCAGGATTGAACCACTTTACAGTACCGTTCTTCATTCTAACTACCTCCATACTACCTAACTGTAAATCTATATAGTCGTCGTACCTCTTCGTAAAAAAAAATCACACATTCTTGCAACTCACCTGTTTAAAACGAGCCCACAAAAACATGTGAAATAATTCTTCTCTTATGATACAACGAAATTCTATCACAATTACTTATGAAAGTAAAGCCGATTTTCTCCACTTTAATGCGTTATATTATTAACAGGATAGAGTATATACTCTATCCTGTTTGTTCTTAAAGCCTCTATAATCGTTGGAATTTACAGCTTTTTCGATGTACTATAATTACATCATTCCAGGCATTCCGCCGCCCATGCCGCCCATTGGAGGCATCATAGGTTCATCTGACGGAGCGTCTGTAATTCCTGCTTCTGTTGTCAGCAGCATAGCTGATGCTGATGAAGCGTTCTGCAGGGCTGATCTTGTAACCTTTGCCGGGTCAACGATACCTGCTTCAATCATGTTTACGTATTCTTCTGTAGCTGCGTTGAAACCTGTTCCTTCTTCGCTACCCTTAACCTGTGCGATTACTACGCTTCCTTCGTAACCTGCGTTTTCAGCAATCTGTCTAACAGGTTCTTCCAGAGCTCTTACGATAATTGCTCCACCTGTCTTAGCGTCGCCTTCCAGAGTTTCAACGTAAGCAGCAACTGCAGGAATAGCATTTGCCAGAGCAACACCACCACCTGATACGATACCTTCCTGAACAGCAGCCTTAGTTGCGTTCAGAGCGTCTTCGATTCTCAGCTTTCTTTCCTTCAGTTCAGTTTCAGTAGCTGCACCAACCTTAACAACTGCAACACCACCTGCCAGCTTAGCCAGTCTTTCAGTAGTCTTTTCTCTATCGAATTCTGATGTTGTGTTTTCAATCTGGCTTCTGATCTGAGCGATTCTTGTTTCGATATCTTCAGCAGCTCCGCCACCACCAACGATAACTGTGTTTTCTCTGTCAACCTTGATAGTTGCAGCAGTACCCAGCATGTCAGCAGTTGCTTCTCTCAGTTCGTATCCCAGTTCTTCTGAAATAACAACACCGCCTGTCAGGATAGCGATATCTTCCAGCATAGCCTTTCTTCTGTCACCGAATCCAGGAGCCTTAACAGCAACACATTCAAATGTTCCCTTCAGCTTGTTAACGATGATAGTAGCCAGTGCTTCACCTTCCAAATCGTCACAAACGATCAGCAGCTTTCTTCCTGCCTGAACAACCTGTTCCAGCAGAGGAAGGATTTCCTGAATGTTAGTAATCTTCTTATCTGTAACCAGAACAAATGGATTTTCCAGAACAGCTTCCATCTTTTCTGTATCAGTTACCATGTATGGTGAGAAGTATCCTCTGTCGAACTGCATACCTTCAACTACATCCAGAGTAGTTCCCATAGTCTTGGATTCTTCAACAGTGATAACTCCATCCTTGCCAACCTTTTCCATAGCTTCTGCGATCAGTTCACCGATGTTTTCGTCAGCAGCTGATACAGCCGCAACCTGAGCGATTGCTTCCTTGCTGTCAACTTCCTGTGAAAGTCTCTTGATTTCACTTACAGCTACATCTACAGCACCCTGGATTCCTCTCTTAAGAACCATTGGGTTAGCACCTGCAGCAACGTTTTTGAAACCTTCTTTAATGATAATCTGAGCCAACAGAGTTGCAGTTGTAGTACCGTCACCTGCTACGTCATTTGTCTTGGAAGCAACTTCCTTAACAACCTGAGCGCCCATGTTTTCTACTTTATCTTCCAGTTCGATTTCTCTAGCGATAGTAACACCGTCATTAGTAATCAGTGGAGCACCGAACTTCTTGTCGATCAACACGTTTCTTCCCTTAGGTCCCAGTGTGATCTTAACTGTATCCGCTAATTTGTCAACGCCTGCCTGAAGTTTTCTTCTGGCGTCTTCACCGTAATGTAATTCCTTTGCCATTATATATAATCCTCCCTTTTATTATTCAACGATTGCCAGGATATCTCTCTGGTGCATGATTGAATATTCTTCGCCACCGTACTTAACATCTGTACCTGCATACTGTGAGAAAATAACCTTATCTCCAACTGCCAGTTCCATCTTATCTTCTTCAGTTCCAGGACCTACAGCCACAACTTCAGCGATCTGTGGTTTTTCCTTAGCAGCACCTGCCAGAAGGATTCCGCTTGCAGTCTTTTCTTCAGCTTCAACTCTCTTGATAACAACTCTTGCGCCTAAAGGCTTGATTCCAATACTCATTCTGTCATCTCCTTTTACAATTTACATTTAAAAGGGCTGCGCTGCAGACTCACCTTCAAGTCCTCATCACACCCTCTTTTTTTCTCGCGTTAGCACTCGCCAATTAAGAGTGCTAAATATAATTTACAGCCTGTAAGGCTGTTTGTCAACCTTCTTTTCATATTTTGCCATGGGTTATGTAATAGAACAAATATTGCTGTGCAATACCACCATATTCTCCGAACTTTTCGGACGCAAATTTTGCCATTCCCTTAAGGTCATTTTCACCAAAACCATACATTTGGTTCATCACTTTTTTTACCCAAACATCGATAGGAAAACTATCAAATTTACCCATCGCGAAAAGAGCAATACAGTTGGCTACCTTAGGGCCCACTCCGCAGTACTCTCTCAATGCTTCGCAAGTTTCTGATGAAGAAAGCTCACAGTTCCCCAGTGCCTCCAGGCTTTCTATACCCTCAGAGTGAACTTTCTTAGCGGTCTCTATCAAATACTTAGCTCTATATCCCAGCTTACAAGGGGCTAAATCTTCCAAAGTCGCATCTGCCAATACTTCCGGCGTTGGCAAACTGTAATACTTTTTTCCTTCGTATTCTCCGGCATATTCTCCTAAAGTTTCCGCCAAAGAGTTTATGCATTTTTTTATTCTCGGAATGTTATTGTTCTGTGAAATAATGAAAGAAAGCAGTGTCTCCCATTTTTCCTGATTGAGAATCCTTATCCCATAGCCATATTCCATAGCCTCACAAATCACCGGATCTTTCTCCGCCAATTCAGCTTTGATTTTTCCGTAATCACGTTCTAAATCCAGATAATTTTTCCAGATGTTTTCGAAGTCATTTTCGTCGGCACCATGGATTACGAGAGTTTCTTTCTCCCCATCATAATCTATCCTTGCCGTTTTGCCAAAAGCTATTCCACTGTAGCTACCGTCCTCGTTTTTCTCCCATCTGAAACACTGTCCGCAATCAAATATGTGATCTAAATTAAAATCCCTAATTCCTTCTTTTACTACCATATTATATCCTTTACTTCAAGGTCCAGCTTGTTAACATTGAACGCTGTCATCTCTTCTATCTTCGACACAACTTTCTTCTGAAAATCCACTGCCGTATCAGCCAAAGGAACTCCGAATTTAAAGTTGGCTGTAATGAAGATATCTACGCCATCCTGCACTTGAGAAAGGGCTACCTTTGTCACCTCATATACCCCTGCAGATTCACGTTTGACACACTCTACAATATCACCCATAACTTTTTCGGAAATCTTATATTCACCAAGATAACTGTAAGTAGGTCTCACAACCGACTTCTCCGACATGCCTTTGCCTGCAGGTCCCAACTCTCTGAAAAGTACTCTCATAGGCAACATAAAGTATCCTGAAAACTGTCTTTTCAGCTGGAAAGTAGGGGCAGGAATTACGTGCTGTCCCATTTCTTCTCTATGTTTTTTAGCAAGAGTTCTTTCTTCTTCCGTGGTGATATCATCAATATATATACGCTTAGCAATCTTCGGTAATTCCAGTCTTTTTACGATTCTGTCCACCATGCCGTCGGAAGTCCCTATAATCAGAATAGAAGAAGGTTTTATTTTCTTTATCTTATCCCTAACCTCTATCATATGCTCTTCATTATTGAAAAGTGCAGTTTTTACCGCCCCAACCTTAGTAGGTTGTCTCTTGGCGGATACCCCTGCCATCACTTTATTTCTGCAAATAAAGAGGCCGTCATCGATGATACTTTCTATATTTAATTCTTTGCAAAGGTTAACAGCTTGGTAACTTTTCCCCGTGCCGCTTTTACCTATTAGGCCATAAACTTTCATCTTGATTTCCTCATAACGGTTTGCTATAATCAATTTGTCGTTTAATGATAATCTTAAAGGAGGTAACAACCATGGCTTATAAAATTACAGACGCTTGCATCTCATGCGGAGCTTGTTCAGATGAATGTCCAGTAGGAGCTATCGCTCAGGGAGACAGCCAGTACGAAATCGACGCTAACGCTTGCATCGACTGTGGCGCTTGCACTGGAGCTTGCCCTACAGACGCTATCGTAGAAGGCTAAAATAAAACCTTATGATAATTAATAACCGTTTCGATTACGAAACGGTTATTTAATTTTTATTTACTTTTTCTCTTCTGCAATTTTATTCATGTGATATGCCAAAGAATGCAAACTATCACTAATATGCATATTCTCTATGGCAATGTGATTAGGTGTTTCTATATCTACAGGTGCGAAGTTCCAAAGGCCCTTAACTCCTGCAAAACACAACTTATCTGCCACTTCCTGAGCAGCATCCTTGGTTGTACAGATTATACCTATATCAATATTGTTTTCTTCTACGTATTCAACTATCTTCTCATAATCCATTACTTCGATATCGTTAATCTTAATACCGATGAGTCTAGGATTTATTTCGAAAATGCCGCTTACAATAAAGCCTGCTTTATAATAGTAAGTGTGGTTAGCGATTGCCTGTCCCAGATTACCTGCTCCAACGATAACCATCTTATACTGCTTATCCAGTCCTAAGATGGCGCTGATTTCATTATAAAGCCCGCATACACTATATCCGTATCCCTGCTGACCGAAGCCACCGAAGTTATTCAGGTCCTGTCTTATCTGGGATGCAGTATAGCCGATTAGTCTACTAAATTCATTGGAAGAAATCTTGTCAACTCCCTTTTTGCGCAATTCATTGAGATATCTGCGATAACGCGGAAGTCTCTTAATCACGGCATTGGAAATCTTAGCCTGCTTAGTCATCGCTGCACCTACGATTCTTATGCTTTAGCTTCTACGTAGCTTACGATGTCGCTTACAGTCTGGAACTTTTCTGCATCTTCATCAGGAACTTCGATATCGAATTCATCTTCGATAGCCATGATGATTTCAACTGCGTCCAGTGAGTCAGCTTCCAGATCCTTCATCAGATGAGTATCCATCTTGATAGCATCTTCTTCAACTCCCAGCTGTTCAGCTATAATTGCCTTGATTTTGTCTAATGTCATGATATATACCTCCATAAAAAATCATATCCTAATTTATATTGGCAAAACCTTCCGGCCTTGACAATTCTCATTTATTATAGTGCAGTACTATGGTTATTGCAATACTTTTAAAAAATTTGGATTATCAAAGTTTTTACTCTTGAAGTTCCATCCATTTTTCATATCTTTCTTCAAGCGCACTGCGTTTTTCTTCCAAATCTGCACTGATTTTCGCCAGCTTTACATGGTCTGTGGCAACTTCCACTTTGCAAACTTCAGCCTCAAGAATTGCTATATCCTCTTCAAGCTGCGCTATCTCGCTTTCCAAAGCTTCTTTCTGGCGTTTTACACGTCTTTCCTCTGCTTCTTTTTCCTTTTGAAGACGTCTCTTTTCAGCAGAGGACATTTCCCCTCCAAAGTCACCTTCTTGCAAAGAACCGACTTTTCCGTTTGCAAGAGTTTTTTCCTTTGCAACTCCGGAAGCTACGCTTTGTGCGGAAAGCTCTTCCAAGTACTTCTTGCCGGATTCTATCTGTTGCTTCTTCTCTACATAGTAGTCGTAGGCACCAAGATAGTTTTCTATGCCGTCCGCAGTAAGCTCAAGAATCCTTGTCGGAATCCTATTGAGAAAATATCTGTCATGGGAAACGATGATGCATGTTCCCGGAAAATCCAGCAACGCTTCTTCAAAGACTTCCTTTGACTCGATATCCAAATGGTTTGTCGGTTCGTCCAAGATCAGTAAATTGGATCCTGACATCATCAGCTTCAGAAGCGAAAGTCTTGCTTTTTCACCGCCGCTGAGAGCCCCTACATTGAGGAATACCGATTCGCCTCTAAACAAGAATCTGCCCAAAACGTTTCTTAACTCAGTTTCCGTATATAATCTGTATGCATCGTGCAATTCTTCTATTACAGTATTTGCATTGTTGAGAAGCAACTGTCCTTGGTCGTAGTAACCAATCTGTACATTATGACCGATTTTAATACGTCCTGTATTACAAACCATTTCACCCATGAGCATCTTCAACAAAGTAGTTTTGCCGATACCATTAGCTCCTACGATACAGATTCTCTCGCCGCGCTTTATATCCATATCTACGTTCTTGAACAGTTCTCTTGCCCTCGATCCGTATCCAAAAGTCTTGCTGAGGTTTTCTGCAATCATTACATCCTTGCCACTTTGGAAGTTCTCCTTAAATGAAAGCTTCATCTTGCCGTGACTTCCGCCCGGTTTTTCTGTCAGCTCCATAGCTGACAAACGCTTTTCTCTGGAAGCCGCACGTTTAGCCAGCTTTTCCGTTCCGTGCTGTTTGAAACGACGAATCATCTCTTCCTGACGGTCGATTTCCTTTTTCTGCTTCTCATACTTTCTCAGCTCCGCTTCTCTGCGATTCTTTCTCTCCACCGCATAAAAGCTGTAGCTACCTTCGTATATATTGAGTTTGTGATTATCTATCTCAAATATTCTATTAACTGTCTCATCGAGAAAATATCTGTCGTGGGAAACCACAACGATAGTCCCCTTGTAATTTTTCAGATACTGTTCCAGCCATTTGAGTGTTCCTATATCAAGGTGGTTTGTCGGTTCATCCAGGAACAAAATATCAGGTTTCTTAAGTAAAAGGCACGCTAATGCAAGTCTAGTTTTCTCCCCGCCGCTAAGGGTGGATATTTTCTTATGGTAGCTATCCTCCTTAAATGCCATGCTGGAAAGTACTCCCGTCATTTCGCTCTTATATGTATATCCCCCACGAGCCTTGTACTGTTCCTGAAGGTTGTCATATCTTTCAAGAAGCTTGTGATCTTCCACGTTTTCTTCTATCTGAACCAAGAGTTTTTCCATTTCTCTTTCCATCTGAGGAAAATGACTGAAGATACTTTCAACTTCCTCAATAACAGTCTTCTCCGAGTTGAAGCCTCCGTCCTGTTTCAAATATCCGATTTGAGTATCTGATGCGATGAAATAGTCTCCCGATTCACAGCTCATTTCACCTGTAAGAATTTTAAGGAGAGTTGATTTGCCGGCTCCATTGATGCCGATGATTCCAACTCTGTCTCCTCCGTTTATGTGAAACGAAACTCTATCAAGTATCACATCTGTTCCATATGCTTTTGTCAGTTCTTTTGCTGATACTACTATCATATATTCCTCTGATAAAAACTATATTTTAGCTTGATTCTAAAGTTTAAGATTTGGTATTGCGTCAAGGGTCAGGTCGTCTCTATGTCCTGCCTTGAACTTATAATATGCTGCACATCCGATCATTGCCGCATTATCTGTGCAAAGGATAGGTGCAGGGTAATAAAGAGCGATTCCATGCTTATCGCATTCTTTCTTAAGCATTTCTCTAAGCATGCTGTTGGCTGCAACGCCACCTGCCATTACTATTTTATCTTTGCCTAGATCTATGGCTGCGCCAACTGTCTTGGCAACGATTACTTCCAAAACAGCTGCCTGGAAACCTGCCGCCACATCAGGAACGCTAATTTCTCTTCCTGCCTGTTTTTCTGAATTTATGTAATTGAGTACACCTGTTTTGATTCCGCTGAAACTGAAGTCAAGACTGCCTTTTTCAAGGAATACTCTCTTGAATTCCACAGCGTTAGGGTCACCTTCTCTTGCGATTTTATCAATCAGCGGACCACCCGGATATCCAAGCCCCAAGACTCTTGCAACCTTGTCATAAGCTTCTCCTACAGCATCATCTCTAGTTCCTCCCAGAACTCGGCATGTATTGTAGTCTTCTACTTCTACGATATTAGTATGTCCACCTGAAATTACCAGAGCCATAAACGGCGGTTCCAGTTCTTTATGTTCTATATAGTTGGCACAGATATGTCCATGGATATGATGAACGCCGATAAGAGGCTTGTCTGCTGCCAATGCAAAAGCCTTGGCTGTCGCCAAACCGATAAGCAACGCTCCCACCAATCCCGGTCCGTATGTAACACCTATCATATCAACTTCATCCAGAGTAATTCCTGCTTCTTCCAAAGCCTGATCCACCACTGTATTAACATTGTTTAAATGGTGTCTTGATGCTATTTCCGGTACAACTCCGCCATACTGTTTATGTATTTCTATCTGTGAAGAAATGATATTGGAAAGGACTTCGCGTCCGTTAGCCACTACTGCCGCTGCAGTTTCATCACAGCTAGATTCTATTGCAAGTGTAATTATCTTTCCATCTTTCATAAGTTACTTCGTCCTTCTTCCAGCATCTTCTCGCACTGGTTATCTCCGTTTAAATGTCTGCAGTTTTCACATGAAGTGTAGTCGCTCATGCTGAACACGTCGTAATCGTGTCGTCTTGAAAATTTCCTGCATTGTGAGTATGCTACGCTCATATTATCGCTATTTTCGCCTGTAAATTTATCCATGTCTGCCTCCTAGCAAAAAGTATTTCTACTAGTATCAGCACGGCATGGTCTTTTTATTCTTCGTGTCTCCACATTATGAGGGCATCTTCTTTATTATTCGCATAGTATTCTTTGCGGACACCTTCAGTTCTAAATCCGAACTTCTGATAAAGATTAATTGCCGCAGTGTTGGATGGTCTCACTTCCAATGTGTGATGTTTGATTCCTTCCTGTGAAGTAAAGTCAATCATCACATTTATGATTCCTTCACCTATATGCCTATTTCTATATCCCGGTTTCACTGCAACGTTGGTAATGTGTCCTTCGTCTGCAATCCACCAAAGTCCTGCATATCCTACAACTTGCTCGTCGAGTTCAGCAACGATGTAAAAAGCTCTTGGATTTTCCGTAAATTCATAGACCAGGGCGTCCCTGCTCCACGGGTCCGGAAAACACAGTTTCTCTATTTCATATATATCATCAACATCCTCGACAGTTGCCTGTCTTATGATTACGTCTGCCATAATATCAGTCCTTCCAAGGTCCTGCGCTCATCTTTAGCGCTACGCCTTCTTCTGCTGTTCCTTCAGCTTTCTTTCAGCCTCTGCGATACGCATGTACTCAGGCTGCACCTGGTTGTATTCCAGTCCGCCCTTTTCATCATATATCTTTCTTCCCAGTTTCGCCACCTGTGATGCATCCTGATATCTTATGTCTTCAGGGGCTGTTTCAGTTCCTTCAGGTCTGATTTCAGCTATCTTCGCACCGTAAGTGTCTACAGCATCGCCCAATACCAATATTTGATCGTATTTAGCTGTTTTCGCCAGGAACTCATCGAGCATATAAGGACCTGCAGGAATTTCTTCCTGTGGGAAACCATCCTTTAAAATGTACCCTCCGGCATATACCTGACTTCTTCTGGCATCAAGCATCGGGCAAACCAGAACATCGCTCTTTGCATATTCAGCTGCTCTCATAGCCAATGCTTCCAGGCTTGATACTGCTACGCACGGAGTACCCAAAACCTGTGAAAGTGCTCTTGCCGAAGATACTCCGATTCTTATTCCCGTAAAAGATCCGGGACCGCATGAAACTGCAATAAGTTCTACATCGCCTAACGACAATTTACTTTCTTTTATTACAGATTCCACCTGAGGCATAAGATTCTGAAGATGAGAGAATCTATCGCTGCCGCTTATATGTCCTATTATTTTGTCAGATTTCTGCAGTGCTACCGATGCAAAAGCGCCGGTAGTCTCTAATGCTAAAACATACATTTATATATTCTTTCTCCTTCTTTTTCTCCGTATTCGATATGAATTCTTACGGTATCTTCAGGCATGATGTCTTCGATTAAATCCGCCCATTCCACCACTGAAATACCTTCGCCGTAGAAGTATTCTTCATACCCCAATTCATACATTTCATCCACATCTCCTATTCTGTAGACATCGAAGTGGTAGAGAGGCAATCTGCCTGTTTCATATTCTTTAACTATGTTGAATGTCGGGCTTGTTATTACGTCATCTATACCTAGACCAACTGCTATAGATTTGGTCAGCGTAGTTTTGCCCGCGCCAAGATCACCGGTCAGTGCAATCACTGTTCCCGGCTTAGCTTCTCTTCCTAATTTGTTGCCGAATTCAATGGTTTCGGCTTCGTTTTTCATGTAAATAATTTTCTCTTCCATAACCTTAATAGTATATCATTTTCACCATATAATTCAAGTGATTCACCTTACAAAAAAAGGTGACGCCTCGGTCGAACCAAAACCGAGGCGTCATCGGGAGCGGACTTTTACATTGTCGTTTATATGAATGTTCTTAACAAGACTTATTTATGCAGGAATCCTGAGATTCTCTTGTACAGCAGGAATGTGATAATTGCATTTACGCCTGCTTTAATTCCATTGAATGCTGCAATGAAAGGCATCAGGTCAATTACTACTGATCTAGGAACACCCATGAACAGCGGAGTGATAACCAGGTTAGCGCAGATCATAACGATGATCCATGCGATAACGCCGAATACCAGGCCGATAACTGCGCCTTTTCTTGTCTTATTTTTCTTATAGATGATACCTGCAACCAGTACGATAGCACTTGTTGCGATGATGTGCATCAGGATACCATATAATCCACTTGCAGCACTTACAGTAAGTCCCTGAATAACAGAAGTTACTATTGTCAGCAGTATACCCGCCACAGGGCCAAATGCAAATGTTCCTATGAGAATCGGAATGTCTGCAGGGTCATATTCAAGGAATGCTACTGCAGGGAAAATTGGGAAGTGAATGAAGTAAACCAGTACGATTGATACTGCTACCAGCATACCCATTTTAGCCAATCTAACTGTTTTGTTCTGTGTGTTGATGTTGTTTCTTTCGGTCATTTTCTTTCCTCCTATGAATGATCCATGATTTTTCAGAATCTGTCAGGAGCTTCAAGTCAAACTGTACTGCCTATGTAAGTAATCAAAAAACCCCGGAATATAACGTTCCGGGGCTAATAAAATACTCACCAAAAAATTCAATTAGAATTTACTTGAAGTACTCTTGTTTCTTCCATCCGGACTATAACCGTCGGTATAGGATTCACACCTATTCAACCATCAGCTTACGCATCAAGCTCGCGGACTTACGCTTATAGCGATCACCGCCGGTGAGGATTTCCACCTCGCCCTGAAACAGATTTTCAATTACTCTATAAGTATAGATTTACAGACGAAAAATGTCAAGTACAACTATCAATATATTCAGACAATTTTTCATATAATAAAAGGCGGAACATCATATGATATTCCGCCTTTCAATATAGGTGTTTTCTGTCGCCTATACTAGTTACTATTAGTCAGCCATAACCTTCAAATCAGGGCTTACGATCAGTTCGCAGCCTGTTGCTTCCTTGATTTCTTCCAGAGTGAAATCAGGGTGCAGTTCTGTCAGAACAACGCCATCTTCTGTAATTTCCATAACGCCCATTTCTGTGATGATCATGTCAACGCAGTTGATAGCTGTGTATGGCAGTTTGCATTCGTCCAAGATCTTATGCTTACCCTTCTGAGTATGGAGCATAGCTACGATAACTTTCTTTGCTCCTACTACCAGGTCCATTGCTCCGCCCATTCCCGGAACCATTTTGCCAGGGATGATCCAGTTTGACAGGTTTCCGTGCTTATCTACTTCCAGAGCTCCCAGAATTGTAGCGTCAACGTGTCCGCCTCTGATGATTCCGAATGAAGTAGCACTGTCGAAGAACTGTCCACCAGGATTGATAGTTACATACTGTGCACCTGCGTTTACTACGTCTACGTCAGGTGTTTCAGGTGATGGACCCATGCCCATGATTCCGTTTTCTGACTGGAGGATGATGTTAACTCCTTCAGGAAGATTGTCTGCAACCATAGTAGGCAGTCCGATACCTAAGTTTACTACGTCGCCGTCCTTAAGTTCCATAGCGACTCTCTTTGCAATTCTTGTCTTTAAATCTGCCATGGTTTTTCTCCTTCCACGATTTTGTCAACGAAGATTCCGGATGTTCTAACATTGTTAGGATCCAGTTCTCCAACTTCAACGACTTCACATGCACCAACGATAACCTGTTCTGCAGCAGTTGCCATCATTGGGTTAAATGTCTGAGTAGTTCCGTTATAAATAGTGTTTCCGAACTTATCTACTACTGAACCTCTGATCAGAGCGAAATCAGCTCTCAGTGGTTTTTCCAGCAGATAGTCTCTACCGTCTACATTGATAACCTGCTTGCCTTCAGCAACGATTGTACCTACGCCTGTTGGTGTAAGGAATCCGCCGAGACCTGCGCCACCTGCTCTGATTCTTTCAGCAAGAGTTCCCTGAGGAATCAGGATGCATTCCAGCTTATCTTCTTCAACGTCTGTATTCATTCTTGCAGCAACTTCAGGATTAAGACCAACGTGTGATGCGATCAGAGTTTTGATCTGTCCGTTAGTCAGCAGCTTGCCTACGCCTCTTCCGGGTACGCCTGCGTCGTTGCAGATGATAGTAAGATCTTTAACGTTCTTTTCTACCAGTGCATCGATGAGGATTTCCGGAGTACCGCATGCCATGAAGCCGCCTACCATTATAACTGCTCCATCCTTGATATCTGCGATCGCTTCCTGAGCGGTCATCATTTTATTAGCCATTTTTTACTCCTCCTTGCTTATACCATTTTTCTATTAACGATTTCTGTTAATACAAATGAAGCAACATGTTCTGCATAAGTGTGTGCTCCGAAGCCTGCATCATATCCCAGTTCCTGAGCCAGTTCGTGTGAGATTCTAGGTCCTCCGCATACGAGGATAACCTTGTCTCTGATTCCTTCTGCTTCCAT
>JAZUBM010000019.1:0-4313 GCA_045638485.1 Lentihominibacter sp.
CTATACCATACAAGCTGCGAAACAAGCTGCGAAGATCTAGCTTATTTACGCCCATACCACCGCACATTCTAACGTTTCCTTGTTGCATTCCCCTGCCATATGAATGATATATTTACGAGTGGGATTTACGCATATTCGCTCTGCGAATCTGCCGTTCTGCGGCTCCCCGCTCGGTCGCCTTGAACCGCTCCTTACTCGACAGCTCACAGGGCTGTCGAGCTTTACAGTCGCGCCCCCTGGCTTCGAATCCCCGCATCTTTACTCCACACAACGCAAAAACCGGAACCCACTAAGTGTTCCGGTTTTCGACGTGGCGGAGAGAGTGGGATTCGAACCCACGGTCCTTGACGGACACGGCATTTCGAGTGCCGCACGATCGACCTCTCTGACATCTCTCCTTATATTCATGTTTATATGGCCCGGTTTATCTAATCCCGGTCTTATGTTGCACAAACTTTCTTCATGCGTGCTCAACCAAGTATACCCTAATTTCGGGTTGTGTGCAATAGCATTAAATGATATATTTAGTGTATGGGTTATCGCTCTAACTTACTAAAGCGAGGTTGAGTTTATGGCTAGAAAATTAGATGTTTTAGTGGCTGATTCCAGTGGCAATATTACTATCATGGTTCTGTCTCCTGTTGCTCGTGGGGACTATGCTTCTGTTGCTCAGTCGCTTCTTGATAATGTGGCTTTGGCGGGTGAGCAGGTTGCTTTCATTGTTCCTGCTACTGAGGTTTTCAGCTCCGAGTCTGAATCCGAATATCACATGGATATGTGTGGCTTGGAGTTTTGTGGTAATGCTTCGAGGGCGTTTGCGTTATATGAGGCGCGTCGTTTGAATCTCATCGAGGGTGGTTATGCTGAGTCTAGCGTTTCTGTCAGTGGTTGTGATCAGCTGCTTTCTGCTCGTATTTATGATGCTGAGGGTATTCCTGCGTCTAGTGCGGCGGGGTCTTTAAATAATAAGGATCTCAATTGGGGTGCTATTGATGGTGTTGTTGAGATGGATATGCCTGTTCCGTCTTCTACTACTGCTCTTTCTGCTGATCAGCTTGGTATCAATAAGGGTGGTTTACTTGTCGATATGGATGGGATTTTCCATTTGATCTTAGAGGATGTGGCTCCTTCTGCTGAGGTGTTTGAGCTGGTTAAGGATCGTATTTATTCTGATATCAATCCTGATATGCCTGCTTTTGGTATCATGTTCTGTGATACTGCCAATCATATGATGACGCCGGTTGTTTATGTTCGTGATGTGGATTCTACTTATTTTGAGGGTAGTTGTGCTTCAGGGTCTGTGGCTGCTTCTTTTGCTATGGCTGATAAGCGTGCTGATGGTGTGCATCGTTTCACTTTGCAGCAGCCGGAGGGTGTGCTTTACACTTCTGTGACAAAAGAAAAAGGCCGCATTGAGGGTATTTCTCTCAAGGGCCTTGTTGCTCTTTCCGAAGTGATGTCCATAGATATCTAAATCAGATATATAAGTAAGTCATATTAGTAAGTCGGTAAAAGTGTTACTTTTATCGACTTTTTTTATTTTTCGATACATTTCGTTGTACTCTTTTATAAATTTTTCAATAAAAATATACAGCGTATTTTAAGTCAAATCGATTTATTGTATATATTTTGCGAAAAACATAAAAAAAGTCACATTTTACGTGTTTGTGTGCACTGCAAAATGTGACTATTATTTAAAAATCCTTAAAAAATATACAATTTACCAATTACTGGCTGTTCTTCAGCCTGAACATTGATAGCCGGCTGTCTCCAACTTGAATATATTATTCACATATCTGTGACGGTACGATAAATCTTACTGCGTCTTGTACCATGGAGAATTCCACTTTTTTCTGGGTGGAGATTTCGCCGTCCACACATAATCTCAAGCTCTCGCCGTTGGCTGTAATGGTGAGGGCTTTTTCTTTTGTGTATCTGATAACGTTGCTGCCTATGACTTTCTTGTGTCCCAGGTGCAGTCCTTTTTTAAAGCTCGGGAATATGGTTATGAAGAATCTTCTGGTAACGTTATCGATGATGTTCACGTCCATAAGGCCGTCGTCCAAAATGCTTTCAGGTGCGCTTTTGATGCCGCCTCCGCAGAAACATCCGTTGGCTACTGCTGCCAGCAAGATTGGGCCATCTTTTACTGTGCCGTCTGCGAATTCGATTTTCAGATCTGCGCCTTTTTTCTTGATGAACATTACCGCTATACCCAGCAGGTATGCCAGGGATCCGTTTATCAGTGGCAGAGCCTTAAGTTTATCTGTCATATCAACTACGTTGCAGTCGAAGCCGATGTTGAACATGTTGGCGCAATAGCCGACAGTTTCAACGCCTTGATATTCTCCCACATACTTGATAAGGTCGCTGGTTTTGGATTTTCCCTGAATCTGGCCTTTGATATTACGGAAGTCTTCCACTTGTCCGTAATTTCTTATGTAGTCGTTGCCTGTACCCATAGGAATGACGCCGATTTCGACGTTTTCAAAGCCGTAAACACCGTTCACCAGCTCATTAACCGTTCCATCTCCTCCGCAGCCGTAAATCCTTATTTTTTTGCCTTCGGCTGCCATCTTCTCGCAAAGCTCCCTCGCGTACTTGCCGCAGTCTTTCGGTGCTTTCGTAAAGTACAGTTCGTACTCTACTCCCAGGGATTCTGCTGCTGATTTTATTTCGTTGATGAAGTTATCAAGTTTGCCTTTTCTTCCTGCATTAGGATTGATGATAAATACGTGTTTCATGGTACTCCTGTTTCTCTATCATGAATTAATCCCTTTTTTCTACCCTTTTAAAAATAACATACTTGGGGTATAATATGCCATAGTAAATTAGTTTAAATTAACATAAATTTAGGAGGTATTTATGGATCCAAGAATCAAAGAACTGGCAGATTTGCTGGTGAACTACTCCTGTGACGTTCAAGAAGGAGAAAAGGTTCTCATCAGCTACGAAGGTGAATGCTGTAAGAATCTTGTAAGACAGCTGGTTAAGAATGTTTATGCCAAAGGCGGTTTGCCTTATGTTGAAATAAGAGACTCTGCAATCAACAGAGAAATAATGCTGGGTTGTCAGGAAGAACAGCTGGAATTCATGGCTGAATATCAGATGGCTCAAATGAAAGGTATGCAGGCTTACATCGCTATCCGTGCAGGTAGCAATACTGCGGAACTTGCTGATGTTCCTTCAGAAAAGATCAACATGTACAGCAAAATTACTCGTCCTGTTATCGACTACAGAGTAAACGAAACTAAGTGGGTTGTTCTCAGATACCCTAATAACTCCATGGCTCAGCTGGCCAACACAAGCCTTGAAGCCTTCGAAGATTTCTACTTCGATGTGTGCACTTTAGATTATCTGAAGATGAGCAAAGCTATGGATTCCCTGTGTGAACTGATGAACAAGACTGACAAAGTTCAGATCAAGGGACCTGGAACAGATCTGACTTTCTCCATCAAGGATATTCCGGCTGTTAAATGTGACGGAGAAAGAAACATTCCTGACGGCGAAGTATATACAGCTCCTGTTCGTGAATCAATGAACGGTATTATCTCATACAACACTCCATCAGAAGAACAGGGTTTCACTTTTGAAAATATTGTATTTGAAATCAAGGATGGTAAGATCGTTAAGGCTACTGCCAACAACACCGATCGTATCAATGAGCTGCTGGATACAGATGAAAATGCTCGTTACTTCGGTGAGTTCGCCATCGGTGTTAACCCGTACATCCTCCACCCTATGAGGGATACACTCTTCGATGAAAAAATCGCAGGAAGCTTCCACCTGACACCGGGAATGTGCTACGAAGATGCTCCTAACGGCAACAAGTCCGCTATCCACTGGGATCTGGTTATGATTCAGAGACCTGAATACGGTGGCGGAGAAATCTGGTTCGACGATGTGCTTATCAGAAAAGACGGCCTCTTCACTCTTCCTGAACTGGAATGCCTCAACCCTGAAAGCTTAAAATAGCCAATATAAAACCCCTGAGAATTTCTCAGGGGTTGATTTTTTATATTTAGATTTATCTTGTTTCTTCTTCCCAAAGTTCGAGGTCTTCGAGCTTAGCCATCTTCATTCTTTCTTCCGCTTCTTTTTCCTTAGCCCAAGCTAATGTGTACTTAGGGTCGTTGATATCAGGATATGCAGGTCTTGATGCACGGCTTACAACATCAGAAACGCTGTAATGATTAACTACATCGAACATTTCAAATTCTTCAGCCATTCTATGTTTGAAGGAATCGGGGTCATTCTTAGCTCTATGCATAAGCGCAGTGACAACGATTGCTGCTAATACTACTAAAATTAAC
>JAZUBM010000020.1:0-2503 GCA_045638485.1 Lentihominibacter sp.
CAATAGTTGCTTGTCTTCCTAAGACCGCTTGGCCTCCGACTTAACGCCTGTGTCAGCAATGATTCTGTTGATAGTCTTGCCTCCAGGTCCGATAACTGTTCTGATATGATCAGGATCAATCTGCATTGAGATGATTCTTGGAGCGTAAGGTGACAGTTCAGCTCTTGGCTCTGCGATTTCATCCAGCATTTCTTTCATGATGTGCATTCTGCCTTCATAAGCCTGCTTCAGTGCATCCTGCAGAACCTGCTTTGACAGTCCGTGAACTTTGATGTCCATCTGGATAGCAGTTACGCCCTTAGCTGTACCCGCAACCTTGAAGTCCATGTCGCCCAGGAAGTCTTCCATACCCTGGATGTCTGACAGGATTGCCATCTTGCTTGATCCGTCTTCTTCAACTCTTTCGATGAGACCCATTGCGATACCTGCTACAGGAGCCTTGATAGGAACGCCGGCATCCATCAGAGCCAGGCAGCTTCCGCAAGTTGAACCCATTGAAGTTGATCCGTTTGATGAAAGAACTTCTGATACGACTCTGATAGCGTATGGGAATTCTTCTTCGCTTGGAAGTACAGGCAGCAGAGCTCTTTCAGCCAGTGCGCCGTGTCCGATTTCTCTTCTTCCCGGACTCTTCATTCTTCCTGCTTCACCTACTGAGTAAGGTGGGAAGTTGTAGTGGTGCATGTATCTCTTTTCAGTCTGTTCAGTGATACCATCGATAGTCTGAGCTTCGCCCAGTGCTCCGAGTGTAGCTACTGAAAGTACCTGAGTCTGTCCTCTCTTGAACAGGCCTGTACCGTGTGTTCTTGGCAGAATGCCGGTGTCACACCAGATTGGTCTGATTTCGTCTCTTTTTCTGTTGTCAGGTCTGATTCCGTCATCCAGAATCATCTTTCTAACCTGTTCTTTTGTGATTGTGTAGAGAACGCTTCCGATATCCTTGCCGTTATCAGGGTAGATTTCAGCAAAGTGTTCCTTAGCTTCTTTTTCTACAGCGTCCATGTTTTCCAGTCTTTCCATCTTGTCAAAAGTCTGGATAGCTGCTCTCATCTTATCTTCAGTGTAAGCTCTTACTGCAGCATCGATGTCTTCAGGAACCTTGTAAAGTTCAACTTCCATCTTAGGCTTACCAACTTCAGCAACTACTGCTTCGATGAACTCAACAATCTTCTTTATTTCTTCGTGAGCGAACATGATAGCATCCAGAATAGTTTCTTCAGGAACTTCGTTGGCGCCTGCTTCTACCATCATGATTGCATCCTTTGTACCTGATACTACCAGGTGCATGCTGCTTTCTTCTCTCTGAGCCAGTGATGGGTTAACTACGAACTGTCCATCAACCATGCCTACGAGAACTGATCCTGTTGGACCTTCCCATGGAATATCGGAAATAGCCAGTGCTACGGATGAACCGATCATAGCAGCGATTTCTGATGGTGCATCGTTATCATTGCACATAACTGTTGCTACAACCTGTACATCGTTGTAAAAGCCCTTAGGGAACAGTGGTCTTAAAGGTCTGTCCATCAGTCTTGAATTAAGGATTGCCTTTTCGCTAGGTCTTCCTTCTCTCTTGATGAATCCTCCAGGAATCTTACCTGCTGCATACATCTTTTCTTCATAGTCACATGAAAGTGGGAAGAAGTCGATGTCAGGTCTTGGTTCCTTGGATGCACATGCTGTTACGTTAACAACTGTGTCACCGTATCTAACCATAACCTGTCCGTTAGCCAGTTCGCAAACCTTGCCGATTTCCAGTTCCAAAAGCTTTCCGCCGATGGCTGTTTTAAATGTTCTGTAATCTGTGAATTTCATAATTAACAACTACCTCCTGTTAATTTTCTCTTTTGCATCTTCGGTATCCTCGTGACACCGATTTTAATTGCGCCAAATCCAAGTTTGGGCAGATATAAATAAAGGCGGGATTTAATCTCCCGCCTAAATTTCTTAAGTTTGTTTACTATTTTCTCAGGCCTAAACGAGCGATCAGTGATCTGTATCTTTCAAGATCATTCTTCTTCAGGTAGTTCAGCAGGTTTCTTCTCTGTCCTACCATCTTCAGCAGACCTCTTCTTGAGTGGTGGTCCTTCTTGTGGATCTTCAGGTGTTCGTTCAGATCGTTGATTCTGTAAGTCAGGATAGCTACCTGTACTTCTGGGGAACCAGTGTCGCCTTCCTTCAGCTGATACTCTTTGATAATTTCTGCTTTCTTTTCTACTGTAATCATTTTAATTTCCTCCTTATTTTCATTCGCCTAAGCCGGGTCTCCGTCGGAGTCGTCGGTGGACTAAGCCTAGGTAAAAAACTCAACGACTAATGTTACCATATAGTTATATATATTGCAAGAAAATATTTTCCATTTACCCTTAAATCTTTAGAATTTCACTGTTTCCGGGTGTTCGATGTTCGGCACATACATTATTTCACTGTAATCGCAGTCATTTATCTCATGCTCCGCTTTAACAGTTATGAAGTGGCCCTTTGCTTCTGCTACTATTTCATC
>JAZUBM010000021.1:0-3292 GCA_045638485.1 Lentihominibacter sp.
GACGGTTGTTTCTGCTTTGTTATTTTTTGGTGAAATAAAAGAAAGGAAAATGCCAAATGAAAAGACTTAAGTTCAACAAAGAAAAGTGCATAGGTTGTCAGCTTTGCGCACAGGTATGCTCTGCTTTTAAAGAAGGTGAATACATTCCTTCAAAGGCAAGAATTGCTATCGAAACTACATATGATGAAGGTAATTTAGTTTACCACGATCATTACTGCATTCTCTGCGGAATCTGTGCTAAGGCATGTCCATGTGACGCTATCACAGTAGGAGAACACATCGAAGTAGACATGGATAAGTGTTCAGGATGTGGACTCTGTGCAGAAAAGTGTCCTAAGAAAGTTGTTAAAATCAGAGAAGATAAAGCGTATATCTGCGATACATGCAAGGGCGACCCTAAGTGCGTTAAGATTTGTCCGCAGAATGCTCTTACATTTGAATAAGGAGGAGGAATATCATGACACAGACAATGCTGGGATATCAGAATAATGTATTAAGAATTAATCTGAATGAAAAAGCAAGCTCCTTCGAACCACTTCGTATGGACTTTGCGAAAAAATACGTAGGCTCAAAGGGTCTCGTAATTCGTTACATGTATGAAGAACTGGCTCCTGGAATCGATCCGCTGGGACCTGAAAACAAGCTGTTCCTGACTACAGGACCTTTAACAGGAACTCCTGTACCTTGTTCAGGTAAGCTGTCAATCGCTGCGAAGTCACCTGCTACAGGAACAATGAATGACTGTTCAGTAGGCGGACACGTAGGTGTTAGAGTTAAGTATGCCGGATACGATATGATCATCTTAGAAGGTAAGCTTGATAAGCCTGGATACATTGTAATCGACAATGACAAAATCACTTTTGAAGAAGCTGATCATCTGTGGGGCAAAGGCTCACACGAAGCAGAAAAGATTCTGGCAGACCAGTACGGCACAGAATTCTCAGTTCTTTCAATCGGACCTGCAGGTGAAAACCTGAACATCATGTCATGTATCAACTGCGATTACTACAGACAGGCAGGTAGAGGCGGTATCGGAGCTGTTATGGGTTCCAAGAACGTTAAGGCTATCCTGGTTAGAGGTACAGGCGGCGTTAAGGTTAACGATATCGAAAAGACTACAGAAAGAATTTTTGAAATCCTGAGAAACGATGTAGTAAATGATGACAACCAGTTCATCTATGATGATGGTACTACAGCATTCCTGGAAGCTTGTAATGACGGTGGTATCCTGCCGGTTAACAACTTCTCAGATACTACAGACGAACAGTGGACAGAATACAACGGAGAAGTTCTGAACAGCTACAGACAGGGCAAGAGAGGTTGCGGATCATGTGGTCTGGGATGCGGTAACTTCCTGAAGATCGGTGATGCTATCTGCGAAGGTCCTGAATACGAAACAATCGCTGTTGCAGGCCCTAACGTAGGAAACAGAAACCCTGAAAAGATCGTTAAGTTCAATGAAGTTTGCGATAACATGGGTCTGGATACAATCTCATGCGGAGACACTATTGCATGGGCAATGGAAATGACTGAAAAGGGAATCCATGATTTCGGAATCAAGTTCGGCGAAGCTGATAAGATGATCGAATACGTTGAACTGATTGCTAGAGGCGAAGGCGTTGGTGCTGATCTGGCTCTGGGAACTAAGAAGGCTTCAGAAAAGTTCGGCGGAGAAGACATCGCTATGCAGGTTAAGGGTCTGGAATACCCTCAGTATGAACCACGTGGTTCATGGGGTATGTCACTGGCATACGCTGTATCCGACAGAGGTGCATGCCACATGAGAGCTTATGCTCCTAACGAAGAAGTATTCGCAGCATCAATCCCTCCATACACAGCAGAAGGTAAGGGACAGATGGTTTACAATCTGGGAGAATTCAACGCTATCAAGTTCTCACTGTGCATCTGCGACTTCTGGGGAACTATCGACTATGCTATCATGTCAGAACTGATGACACTGGTAACAGGCGTAGAATGGACAGAAGAAGACATGGCTGCTGTAGGTCGTCGTGTTCTGAACATCGGACGTGCATTCAACCAGAGAGAAGGTTTCAACAGAACTCACGATACAGTTCCTAAGAAGATCGTTAGAGACGCTCTGGCAAATGGTCCTGCTGCAGGTCAGGTTATTCCACAGGAAGCATTTGAAGACATGCTGGATCAGTACTATGAAGTAATGGGATGGAATAAGGATGGCACAATGCCTGAAGAACTTATCCAGAGCATTCTGTAAGGTAAGCTGAATACAATTTGATATAGTTAAAACGATATTAATGTTGTATAATAAGAGGATAGATATTATCTATCCTCTTTTAATTTTGGAAAAAAGGAGATAACGATGAAGGTAACCATAGTAATGAGAGGAACTCTCAGAAAAGTATATGGATATGAAGAGCAAGTTGTAGAAGTTTCTGAGGGAGCTACTTGCGCGGAAG
Organism: Lentihominibacter sp.; assembly: GCA_045638485.1. Taxonomy (GTDB): domain Bacteria; phylum Bacillota; class Clostridia; order Peptostreptococcales; family Anaerovoracaceae; genus Lentihominibacter. The sequence goes on from JAZUBM010000021.1 coordinate 2,436, forward strand.
CCCTTGAGTCCATAGGGATAAAATATAAAGAAGAACCTAAATTCGGATTTGTTTCCGTTAATAATATGCGTTGTGACATAAATGATGAACTCCATGATGGAGATTATCTTAAGGCGTTTTCTAAAGTATATGGAGGCTGATGCCATGAACAAGAGATATTCCCGAAACATTGGAACAATCACAATTGAGGAACAAAACGCTCTTGCACAAAAGGCCGTTTGCGTTATAGGTTGCGGAGGCCTCGGTGGTGGAGTTATAGAAAACCTTGCTCGTATGGGTGTGGGGAAGCTTACGGTGGTGGACGGAGATGTGTTTGATGAAACGAATCTCAACCGCCAAGTTTTTTCAAAAGAAGGCAATCTTGGCAAAGGCAAGGCAGAGGAAGTGGCATCACAGATTAAAGAAATCAATTCGGAAATAGTGATCAAACCTGTGTCTTCACTGCTGTGTGAGAATAATGCAGAATCTATAATATCCGGTCACGATATAGTGGTTGATGCCCTCGACAATGTGGAGGCCAGATTGATTCTTGAGGATGCATGTGAAAAGCTTAATGTACCATTGGTTCACGGAGCCATAAGCGGCTGGACCGGACAGGTGGCAGTGGTGATGCCCGGTAGTCATATCATGGAAAAACTCTACAAAGAATCTGAACACCATGAAGAAATAGCAACGAATCCTTCATTTACACCGGCAGTTATTTCGGCAATGCAGGCAGCAGAGACAATCAAGGTGCTTTTGGGTAAAGAGGATGCGTTGATGAATAAACTGCTGATAATCGATTTGTTAAATCATGACTATGAAGTGATAATGTTTTAACGGTTGAAAGGAATAACAAATGAGAATAATCACTGTTA
>JAZUBM010000022.1:0-3674 GCA_045638485.1 Lentihominibacter sp.
GGCGTGGTTGCTGGCAAAGCGCGTTTAGTCGCACAGAAAATCAAGGCGAGACGCATAGCAAATAAATAAGCTGACCAAATGGTCAGCTTTTCTTTTTTCAATAGTCTTACAGTTTTCAGTAGACCTACAGCTTCTTCCCAAGCAACACCAAATTAACTCCATGGATGACATTGAAAACACACGGCACGATACCGATTTCCTTGTAGCCCATCTTTTTATAAAAACCGCGGGCACGTTCATTACGTTCATTAGTATCCATTCTGAGATAAGGGCAGTTGTTCTCAAGAGCATATTCCTCATAGAATTTGACGAACTCTCTGCCGATTCCAGAAGTCTGAATAGAAGGTGAAACTACCAACGTATGGATTACCATAATCTGTTCATCATCTGCAGGATATTCCCAAGGGGCACCGTAGTAAACATCTACCTGTTCCTTATTTAGTTTAGCAGCAGCTACTACCTTACCATCACGCTCGCAGACAAACATCTCGCCAATGGCAACAGATGCAGCGGCAGTAGCTTCTGTAGGATAGACACCACGTTCCCAGCCGATTGTCAGTTTACCGGCTTCTTCTTCAGTATGGATATCTTCATAAATCTCAGCGATAGCTTTTATATCTTTTTCAGTTGCTTTTCTAATCATTAGTATTCTCCTACAGTTTCTGCAACAGCTCAATAGATTCGCCCGACGGTCCTGTTAAGAACATTACACGGATGCCGTTGGCATAAAACAGCGGTTCATTGTGAGGTTCTTCATCAACGAAGGAATCAACTCCACGAGCACGCAGATCCGCTACGGTTGCATCAACATCATCAACTTCAAAGCAGAAGTGTTCAAGCACTGCAGTTGGTACAGCCTCTACATTCTTGTAGCTAGGGTCGATCAGTTCGATGGTTGGGCCGTCACCAAAACTCATATGTATAATATGTTCAGTTTCACCATTGCCTAAATCCAGAACATCTTCAGACAGTTTAGAACCGCCAAGCAATGTATAGAATTTAACTGATGCATTAATATTTTTAGTAAGTACTGTTATATGTCCTAATTTCATTTCAAGTCTCCTTATATGTGATATATTTATATTAACATAAAAAAATAAAAAAATCACCTAACGTAAGGTATTGCTCATAACCTTACGTAATGCTGTATTATCAGCATTGAAAGGAGGTGAAGAGCTATGTCAAAATACACGACAGGAGAGATGGCCGAGCTTTGCGGAGTGACCGTCAGAACAGTTCAATACTATGATACCCGCGGAATCTTGGTGCCCAGTGAACTTTCCGAAGGAGGAAGAAGACTTTACACAGAAAGCGACTTGAGACTTTTGAAAGTGATATGTTTCTTGCGTGAGATTGGCCTTTCCATAAATACCATAGACAGCCTGCTTAAGGAAGAAGACCCGGAAAGTGTCATTTCGGTTTTGCTGGAGCAACATGAACAGGTGCTACGAGACGAACTGAACGAAAGCAAAAACAAGATGCATAAGCTGGAGGAACTGAAGAAGGCGCTGAAAGAAACGGACCGGCTTTCCGTCGAATCCATTGGAGATGTAGCATACACTATGGAAAATAGAGATAAGCTCAGAGGCTTATATAAAACACTGATACTTACAGCGATACCGGTAGGTATCCTGCAGTGGGGAACAATAATATACGGATTCATCACATGGACTTGGTGGCCGTTCCTTCTGTATCTTGTGGTTGGGATACCATATGCTATCGCAATGTCAAAATATTATTTTAAGCGAGTAGCTTACATTTGCCCTCAGTGCCATACAGTGTTCAAACCGGCGTTCAAAGAAGCACTTTTTGCCAATCATACACCGAAAACCAGAAAACTCACATGCACCAATTGCGGACATAAAGGCTTCTGCGTAGAAGTTTACTCTTACGAAGAAGATAGCGAATAGAGATGACCGAAGGTCAATATACTAAAAGGTATGTTGGCCTTTTTTTTATTGTTGAACAATATTATTATGCTATAATAAAACAAACCACTTGAGGAGGTAGTATATGAAAATTTGTGTATTCGGTGCAAGCAGCGATTGTATCGATCCTAAATATATAGAAGCAGGGGAAATCCTGGGAAGAGCCATGGCTTGCAAAGGGCACTCACTCGTTTTCGGGGGAGGTGCGACAGGCCTTATGGGAGCCGTTGTCAGAGGAATAACAGAAGGCGGAGGGTATAGCCTTGGTGTTGCACCTACATTTTTTGATAAGCCGGGAGTTTTGTTTGAAAACTGCAGTGAATTCGTTTTCACTGAAACTATGAGAGAACGTAAGGAACTGATGGATCAGAAGTCAGAGGCATTTATCATGACACCGGGCGGAATCGGTACAATGGAAGAATTCTTCGAGATATTTACTCTTAGGCAGCTGGAACGCCATGAGAAGCCGATAGGCATTCTCAATGTGGGTGGCTATTATGATGAGCTGATTCAGATGCTCATTCATACTGCGGAGAAGGGATTCATGGAGATGAAGTGCATGGACACACTCTGCGTGTCTGAAGATCCTGAAAAACTGCTGGAGATGATGGAAAAATAGTATAGCCGATCAATGGAGAAGTAAATGGACGATAGATTAAAGAAACAGATAGACTTCATACTTGAAATCGATAAAGAAAAGAATATTTTGAGGCAGACCCATCTGTCAGGTGGTGGCAGACGAGAAAACGATGCAGAGCATGCTTGGCATATGGCCATCATGGCATATTTATTAAAAGAGTATGCCAATGAAGAAGTGGACCTGCTGAAGGTGATAATGATGTGTCTTATCCACGATGTGGTTGAAATCGATGCAGGGGATACGTATGCTTATGATGAGATAAATTTGCAAACCCAGAAAGAGCGTGAAGACAGAGCCAAAGAACGCATCTATTCACTACTTCCGGAGGAGCAAAAAGAAAGCTTGATTGCTCTTTTCGACGAGTTCGAAGCCAATGAAAGTCCGGAAGCGCGCTTTGCACATGCTCTCGACAACTTCCAACCATTACTTCTCAATAACAGTAACGATGGCGGGGATTGGAAAGAGCACAAGGTGGATACAGAGAGGGTTTACAAGCGTCATAAGATGACAAAGTTGGGCTCTGAAAAACTGTACGAAGAGACGGACAAGATACTTCAGGAAAATATCAAGAGGGGTAATATCAAGGAATAGGATACTCATTAGAGAAAGGAACGAACATGGAAAAGAAATACTTCGGAGATTTTAATGAACTGGAAACGATTTTCGTACCTGAACCGGCAATGGACAGACAGATCTTTTACGGAGATAAAATCATGCTGGGTAGAAACATAATCAAGGCTAACACAGTAGTGCCGTCTCACGCTCATCCGGAAGAGCAGATCAGTTATGTGATTTCCGGAGAATGTGACATCATGATTGAAGGCCAAGAACCTCGTCATGCTAAAGCAGGCGCAGTTGCATGGTTTCCGGCCAATGTGGCACATGAAATTATCATAGGGGACGAAGATACAGAAATTCTGGATATTTTCAACCCTGTAAGAGAAGACTGGATTAAAATGTTTGATAAATAAGCAAATAAAAAAGACCGTATATTGATCAATATACGGTCTTTCGTTATATAGGAAACCACAATTTATTTTTTCTTGTTCTTAGGCTTCTTGATCTTGTTCAGCTTAGCGTTTAGGTCAAGGAGTCCTTCCTTAGTA
>JAZUBM010000023.1:0-7505 GCA_045638485.1 Lentihominibacter sp.
CGTGTTTTCAACGTTCCGCAAGGATGAAGTTGATCGTAAAGCTTCGAATCTGCCGTTTCGTGTTTGAGCAAGTAGCGGTCTGCGCCTTTTGATTTAAGATACGCATACGCCTCTTCACTCATCTCTCCGCAGCTTACTGTAACTGCCGGATGGACCGGCTCTGCGTTTTCATCGCTGCTCGGAATAGTCATGGCCTTTATTTCCTCGATAATCTCTCCCAACCTCTCCGGAGTGAAGTGTGGATCTTCGCCGGACTGAAGCACTATGGTGCGATAGCCTGCCTCCACAGCTTCACGAGCAGTTTCTACAATTTCCTCGTGGGTCATTCTGAATCTCGGGAGCTCATTATTGTCTCTATTGAGGCCGCAATATATACATTGGCGCTTGCAGATGTTAGAGAACTCGATGATAGCTCTTAGGTGAACCGTATCACCAGTACTTTCAGCTCGAACTTTATCTGCTGCAGCATATACTTCAGTGAAATCTTCGAGGGCAAGAAGTGATACAATGTCAGCCTTATTGAACTCGTTGGCATTTTCTATAATATTTAATTGTTTTGCCAATGACTTTTCTATCATTTGCGCTCCTTTTCCTCTGATTTTCTGCAGATTTCTATCAAAATCACTGTTTTATCAGTTTTCAGCGTTGGCATTTTTCTATTCCTTTTGAAGATTTGCCAATAATCATGCTTCTGCATGGCTAATTTGACCTGATTTTAGCTGTTTTGACGTCTAAATTGCCGATATTTTTATATCGAATTGGCATTTTCAAGATTTGACTTTAATAATGCCAACGATTTCCGCAATTTCGTTGTCAAATTCCTCTTTTTTAGAAATTCTGCCAATCTAACAAGGCCGCTCATATTCGCGGTAAAATTGCCACGGAGCAAAGCTCCTGCAATTCTCGCGTTTGAGCTGCGCGCTGTATCAAAGATACTGGCAGCTCATAAAAAAACCTCCATCGGCAATGCCGACAGAGGTTGATATTTGCACTACAACGAATTTTGCATAGCAACAATAGGCCGTAAAAGCTCTAAAGCTTCTCGGCTCGAACAAAGTTCTGTCTTCCATCGCCTTATCCCGCGGTTAAACCCTTGGGGTCAGTACAACGTCGGCCTTAGGCCGCCAATATGTTAGTGGTCGGTGATAACCTTACTACTTTAGTCTACATTTTACCACACGATCTTTTCCAGGTAAATCCTTTATTACTTCTGCAGGGGTATATCTTCCGTCATCCTTCAGCATCTTTCTGAGATCTTCACCTTGATCATGACCGATTTCCAGCATCAGAAAACCTCCCGGCTTAAGATGCTCGGCCGCCTGTTCAACTATAGTGCGGTAAAAATCAAGTCCATCTCTTCCTCCGTCAAGAGCTGCTCTTGGTTCATGAGTTTTCACTTCTTCCTGAAGAATCTCAATCATGGCTGTTCTGATGTATGGCGGATTTGACAGTATCATGTCATATTTCTTGCCTGCATGAGGAGCGAACATATCTCCTTCTACGAATTTAACTTTTGCGCGTAAGTTCGCAGCATTTTCGGTAGCAACTGCAATTGCCGCTGAGCTGATATCTGATGCTGTCACTTTAATGTTTGAGCAAATTTTCGCTATGGAGATTCCTATAGCACCGCTACCACAGCAAAGGTCTAAAACTTCCCATTCTTTCGAACCGCGAAGCTTTTCCATGAAGGTTAACTTTTCCTTTGGCGTATTCTGAATAGTTCTGGCCGCTTCTTCAACTAAAGTTTCTGTGTCCTGTCTAGGGATAAGCACATCGGGACTTACTTTAAAAGTATTCCCCATGAATTCCTGCTCGCCTGTTATATGCTGTAAAGGAACACGCTGTGCTCTTCTTTCGATTAGTTCGAAGTACTTTACTTCTGTTTCGGCATCAACCTCTTCATTGGCTTTAAGAAAAAGGCCTACTTTATCTATTCCTGTAAGGTGGCAATATAGCTCTTCCGCATCAATTTTAGCATCCATGCAAAATGCTTTAGCCAGTCTGTATTCTCCTTCTTTAACAAGGATTCTAGTCTTCATTGTCATTCCTTTCTAAGTCTTCTTTAACCTCTTCACCCATTATTGTTTCTGCCAGCACAGCATTAATCGATGCAATGGCAACTTCAAGCTGATTATCATCAGGCTCTTTTGTGGTTATCTTTTGCAAATACAGCCCCGGAAGGCTCAGCACTTTAACCACTATATTATCGCTTCTTCCTGCCCACTTAAGAAGTTCGTATGACAATCCCGCAATCACAGGAAGCAACAAAAGTCTTGATATTATTCTCGCCCAAAGATCAGGCCATCCCAAAACAAAATGCAGTAAAAATGCGATTATAAATACAAACATAAGAAAACTGGTGCCGCATCTCGGATGTAGTGTTGGAAACTGACGGCAGTTTTCAACAGTCAGTTCAAGCCCACTTTCATAGCAATGTATTGTCTTATGCTCTGCTCCATGATACTGAAATACCGTCTTAATTTCTTTCATGAATGAGATTCCCCACGCGTAAAGCACAAACAATACGATACGTACGAATCCTTCTGCGAAATTCAACCAGAACACACTGTCAGTCACCAGCTTCAGCAGGTTCACAACACCTGTCGGAAGTATTATAAATACTCCCACAGAAAACGCCAACGCTATTACTACAGATGAATAGAGCATAAAGTTCCAAACAGCTTTGCTGCCGAATTTCTTCTCTATCCACTGCTCAATTCTGCCTGCTTCATACGTTTCATCATCGTACTCTTCAAGAATCTCCGCAGATCTCATCAGAATCTTCGTTCCTCCAACAAGAGAAGCTACGAAAACCACCACTCCTCGTATAAGGGGTACCTTTGCCCACTTGCTTGGAGCTTTATTTTCCTGCGTCTCTATTATAATGTCTCCGGTCGGAACTCTCATGGCAAGGGCTGTCTTTTTTTCACCCTTCATCATGATACCTTCCATTACGGCTTGCCCGCCCATTTTAGTGGGACATGCATCCTTAATAAAAATCTTTTTAAGATCCATTCTCTTCTCCTGCTTTACCTCTAACCCCGCTTTATATGCAACCTAATCCAATTTTATCTTCTTTATAACATCTATGAATGTCTTATTATCTCTTGTATGGGCCAGATTGTCCAGTATAGTTTCTGTGACATCCTGCACATCACGACTTCCAAGGGCTCTTCTCATATACCAAATTGCTTCCATCTCATCCTGATCCATCAAGAGGTCTTCTCTTCTAGTCCCGGACTTGTTGAGATTTATAGCAGGGAAAATTCTCTTTTCGCTGAGCTTACGATCAAGATGAAGTTCCATGTTTCCTGTTCCCTTGAATTCTTCAAAGATCAGATCGTCCATTCTGCTTCCTGTCTCTACGAGAGCTGTTGCAAGTATAGTAATACTTCCGCCTTCTTCCAGCTTTCTTGCTGCCCCGAAGAATTTCTTAGGCTTATGCAAAGCGCCCGGGTCGAATCCGCCGGACAGAGTCTTTCCTGAAGATGGAACTACCAGGTTATATGCTCTTGCAAGTCTTGTGATACTGTCGAGAAGCACTACAACGTCTTTGCCGTGTTCAGCAAGTCGCTGCGCTCTGGCAAGAACCATCTCTGCAACTTTTACATGATGCTGTGGCTGTTCATCAAAGGTTGAATAGATAACTTCACTTCGTTCTGACAGGCTTCTCTTCATATCTGTAACTTCTTCCGGCCTTTCGTCAACCAAAAGAACGATCATTTCAACTTCAGGATGCTTCTTTTCAATGCTGTTGGCAAGCTTCTTAAGAAGTACAGTCTTTCCTGCCTTAGGTGGCGCTACAATAAGACCTCTCTGCCCTTTACCGATAGGTGCTATCAGGTCGATAAGTCTCAGGCTAAGCTCTCTGCCTTCCTCAAGTACAAATCTCTCTTTAGGAAAAATCGGTGTCAGTTTATCAAAGTCAGGTCTTCTTATTGCAGCTCCCGGCTCATCACCGTTAACGCTAACAACATAAAGAAGTGCGCCGAAACGATCCTCACCTCTAGGAGGTCTGCATATTCCCTTGATTTTATCTCCTGTCTTCAGATTGAATCTTCTGATCTGAGTCTGAGACACGTATATATCCTTATCACTTGTAAGGAAGTTATTGAATCTGAGGAACCCAAAACCTGTTTCACTAAGTTCAAGTATTCCTTCTGCTTCAAAGCGACCATCTTTCTCAGGAACCGCTCTATCCTCTCCACGAGGTTGCACCTCTTCAGTTGAAAATTCTTCTTCGCAAGTCAGCTCGCCATCTTCCGGTTGCATACTTTCTTCCGGTTCTGCCGCCTCCTGCTTTCCATCTGCTTTAAGAGCTTCAATAATTTCTGCCTTTTTCATTTTCTCATAGCCCTCAAGGCCAAACACTTTGGCGATTTCACGAAGTTCAGACACTTTTTTCTCTTTGAGAGTCTGTTCGTCCATTGTTTTCCACATAAAAACAAATCCTTTCTTAAATGGGATGTTTTAAATATTTATAATTAATTTGAATTCAGGGGTATTGATTTGATTCTTTATCAGAAGTTTATAATTAAATAGATAGGTTTAGATATTTCTTAGATTCTGAATCTAGTAATAATATACACCTTATTATGCATCGAATCAATATGCCCGCAAATAAAAAAGATGTCCCGCCGAAGCGAGACACCTTGTTGTAATTATTCTTATTTGTTGTAGTTATAGAAACCTTCGCCAGTCTTTCTTCCCAGCTTGTTTCCTCTTACCATCTTCTTCAGCAGTGGATGAGGTCTGTACTTAGGATCACCATATTCAGTGTACAGAGTTTCCATGATAGCCAGACAAACGTCCAGACCTACCAAGTCGCCCAGTGCGAGAGGTCCCATTGGGTGGTTAGCGCCCAGCTGCATAGCTGCGTCGATACCTTCAACGTCAGCAACACCGTCAGCCAGGATGCCGATACCTTCGTTGATCATAGGGATCAGGATTCTGTTTACTACGAATCCAGGAGCTTCTTCTACGTCAACAGGAGTCTTGCCCAGAGTCTTAGTCAGTTCAACGATAGTTTCTCTAGTTTCTTCTGAAGTTGCCAGACCCTTAACGATTTCAACCAGCTTCATTGCAGGAACAGGGTTGAAGAAGTGCATTCCGATAATCTTGTCAGGTCTGTTTGTTGCTGCAGCGATTTCTGTGATGGAAAGAGCTGAAGTGTTAGTAGCGATGATAGCTTCAGGCTTGCAAAGCTCATCCAGTTCCTTGAACAGAGCTTTCTTAGCTTCCATATCTTCTGTAGCTGCTTCTATGATGAGGTCTGCATCTTTGATAATCTCGATGTCAGTTGATCCCTGGATTCTTCCCATGATTTCAGCCTTGTCAGCTTCTGTGATCTTTTCCTTCTTGATCAGTCTGTCGAGGTTCTTTTCAACTGTTGCGATGCCTTTGTCTACTGATGTCTGTCTTCTTGCTCTCAGTACTACGTTGAATCCCTTCTGTGCGCATACCTGGATGATTCCAGCGCCCATTGTACCTGTACCGAGTACGCCAATTGTTTTCATAATACATTCCTCCTTAATTTATATGCTTTCTCGCTTATATCTTTTTCAGACAGTACACGTATTTCTACATATACCTTCTCTAATTGTACGATATTTCTCCAATATTGAAAAGTCTTTTTTTCAGATTTTACAGACTTTTATAAGCTCCGCCAAACCAAGCTATCTCTCATAGACCACCTTGCCATCAACCATTGTCATCACCGGTAATATGTCTTTGATTGTCAGCGGATCGCACGTGAATATATCTGTATCCAGCACAACTAGATCCGCATAATATCCCGGCTTGATTCTCCCCTTAACATCTTCTTGGAATTCGCAATATGCACTTTCATATGTATATGCATCTATTGCTGTCTCTACATCGACACATTCTTTAGGATAAAAGCCTCCTACCGGCTTATTCTGTATGTCGACTCTGTTAATAGCCTGGTGCATATTCCAGAACGGATTGCAATCTTCTACAGGACAGTCTGTGCCATATGAAAGATGCACGCCTTTCTTAAGCAAAGTTCCAAATGCCAAACATGTTGTAGTAAGTTTTTCTTCGAAAATCTCTTTCATTACGTCCATGTCAGATCCCATGAAAATAGGTTGTGCCTGAACGAGAATATCTTTTTCCGCAATTCTTTCTATGAGAGCATCGTCAGTAACCTGACAGTGAATCAAGCTGTGACGCAATTTGTTTTCACCATCGATAAAAGCCTTCTCATATGAATCCAGCGTTTCATTCATCGCCACATCGCCTATGGTATGAGTAATGACCTGAACTCCATGCTCAACCGCGATTCTGCAGTATTCATCCATTTCCTCAGGTGTTATGCAGCTTACTCCGTAATTATCAGGGCTATCAAGATAACCGTCCTTAACCATGGCAGTTCTAGCTCCGAGGCTTCCGTCTTTATATAACTTCAAAGGACCATATGTAAGCCATGGATGAGTTTCTTTCTCAGCAACTCCTGACTGCAAATATTCTTCGAATTCTTTAGGACTGTCAAATAAGTTCTGATGTCTGAACCTAACTAGTGCCTTACCACTTTCGTAAAGCTCTGAATATGTTTCGAAAGCGCCCTCGCCCTTACACTCAGGGTATCCTACATCATTAGCCTGAATTGATGTAATGCCATGAGCCACCGCATACTTCATACCTTCCAAAAGAGATTCTTGGCGCTCTTCTATCGTTGGAATTGGGATTATGCCATTTGCGACAAAGATTGCATTTTCTGTAAAAACACCGCTCGGAAAACCATCTTCCTCAAGCCAAATCTCTCCACCCGGAATTTCAGGAACCTCTTTGTCATACCCCAGAACTTCTATCGCCTTGGTATTTGTAGAAACGAGATGTCCGCAAACTCTTTCCATTATTACCGGTATCTCTGTGCTTATTTTGTCGAGATCATGACGATTAGGCATGCGCTTTTCGCCCTCGGTAAAAGTATCCTGGTTCCAACCAAGAGCATGAAGTCCATGTTCCACACGTTCAGGGTGCTCTTCTATGAATTTACGGCAACGTTCAATCATCTCATCTATAGATTTTACGTCGTCAATCTTAGCTTTCTGAAGTGTTCTTCCGAAGGAAAGCAAATGCATATGGGAGTCGTTAAGCCCCGGGATCATTGTTCTTCCTTCGCAGTCGTATTTATCACAATCTTCTCCCGCTGCAGCTAAAATTTCTTCATTAGTTCCGACAACCTTGATTATGCCATCCTCAACTAATACCGCCTGCGCATACACGCCTTTTTCTACATAAACTTTTGCGTTATAAAATGCTTTTTTCATATCGGGCCTCCTTACTTAAACGCTGATTTTATTTAAAAGCTACTGCTCAAGTCTTTTTCTTATTTCGCTTTTATAGTCTTCCACACCGGGCTGGTCAAACGGATTGATTCCCATAAGCATCCCTGTAATTGCACATGTAGTCTGAAGGAAATATATCAACTGTCCATAGTAATAAGCATCCAGCTTCGGAATTGTGATTTCTACAATAGGAAT